>JACDGF010000030.1:0-9676 GCA_013815405.1 Caulobacteraceae bacterium
CGTTCGGTCAGGTCGGAGACCGCCAGGCGCGGCAGGCTGATCGCTTCGCTGGCCGCCCGCGCCAGGCGCTCGCCGGCGGGGGTCAAGGCGACCTCGCGCGGCAGGCGGTGGAAAAGGGCCTGATCCAGCCGCCGTTCCAGGGCCTTCACCTGCCAGCTGACCGCCGCCTGGGTGATCCCCAGTTCCTCCGCCGCCCGGGTGAAGCTCTTCAGGCGCGCCGCCGCCTCGAACACCCGGACGGCGCTCAGCGGAAGGGTGGCGAGGGGATCCGGCATAAGGGTCCCTTATGCCTAGAGCAGGAAAACCGCTTTGTCACGAGCGGCCCCACTGGCGGACATTGCGGGGGCCGGGGCGACAGCAAGGAGACCTGCCATGGAAGAAGTGACGAGGCCCAGGGGCGATGTTCCCTTCGGCTGGGTGCTGGCGCTGCGGACGTGGCTTTCCCGGCGGGCGGCTCCGCGGCGGGCAGGCGAACCAACGGGGCGGGAAGGTCGCGAACAGCGCCGGCCTTATGTGCCGCTCACACGAGTGGAGAGCTCATGAGCCGCGTTCATGGGTCCAACCGGGTCGACGCGGACTTGGACGCGCCTGATACCGTGCGCTGATTGCGCTTCGCCGCCTCCTTGGCCCATGATGGCGTTCCCACGCCCGCCGCTGAAGGAGCCCCGTGTGCGCACTCCCCTGACCATCCTCTTCGCCGCCCTGACCGCGGCCTTCGCCGTCCAGTCCGCCCACGCCCAGGCCGCGCCCGACGGCGAGACGACCAATACTGGGAACGGCTGGAAATATTTCCGCCGCGGCAGCCCGGACGACGTGAAGACGCCGACGACCTTCGGCATCCTCTTCGAGGGCGGTGGCACGGACGTGGACGAGGCCTACCGCTGGCTGTGCGCCCACGCCGGCAACGGCGACGTCCTCATCCTGCGCGCGAGCGGAACGCCGGCCTACGATCCCTACATCCAGAGGCTCTGCCCGGGAGTCAACTCGGTCGCCACCCTGATCGTCAATCACCGTCGCGCCAGCAACGACCCCTTCGTGCTGGACAAGGTCGCCAAGGCCGAGGCCATCTTCATCTCGGGCGGGAACCAGGCGAACTACGTCAGGTTTTGGCAGCAGACGCCGCTGAACCACGCCATCGACGTAGCGGCGCGCCGCGGGGTCCCGATCGGCGGGACCAGCGCCGGCAACGCCGTGCTGGCGCAGTTCGCCTATTCCGCCTTGACCCGGTCGGTCACCTCCCACGAGGCCCTCGCCGACCCGTTCAACTTCCGGATCACCATCGCCAACGGGTTCCTCAACGTCAGCAGGCTCCTGGACCACACGATCACCGACGACCATTTCGTCACCCGCGACCGGATGGGCCGGCTGGTGGCCTTCCTCGCCCGGATCGGGCATGACCGCTTCGCGCCCCGGCCCTTCGCCATCGCCACCGACGAGCACACCGCCTTCCTGATGGAGGCCGACGGCAAGGGGAGGATCGTCGGCTCGGGGGCGGCCTATTTCGTCAACGCGCCGGGGCGGCCGGAGGTGTGCAAGCCAGAGACGCCCCTGACCTATCGGAACCTGGCGGTCTACAAGCTCACCAAGGGCGGAACCTTCGACGTCCGAGGCTGGAGCGGAACGGGCGGGACCGCCTATTCCCTCTCCGCCGTCGACGGTGTCCTGAAATCCACCCAGCCGGGCGGCGAGATCTACTGAGGTAGGCGGGGGCCCCGCCTCGCGCCCCCTCCCCCGTTTCGCATGGGAGGA
This sequence comes from Caulobacteraceae bacterium, assembly GCA_013815405.1. GTDB lineage: Bacteria > Pseudomonadota > Alphaproteobacteria > Caulobacterales > Caulobacteraceae > Acaudatibacter. The sequence goes on from JACDGF010000030.1 coordinate 1,750, forward strand.
GGAATCGCGAGACGGCCACCGCGGCGCGTCCATGCTTTGCCCGTCTCTCCGGAACCCTTCCCGCCCGGCGCGATTGTCGCGGTCCACGCCGCTTCAAGGAACCCCCACATGTCCGTAATCGACAAGGTCGTCGCCGCCGTCACCCCGCCGGAGACCGCCGAACAACGCGCCGAAGCGAGGTCCAAGGCCCGGGCCGCCGCAGGTTACGGGGACTGGCTTTCGATGATCCTCGATCACCATCTGCGCCTGGAAGACGCCTTCGCCGCCGTCAAGTCCGCTCCCGATTCGGCGGCGCGCTTGGTCGCCCAGAAAAAGCTCGGCGTGGTCCTTACCGGAAACGCCATCGCCGAGGAATCGGTGGTCTATCCCGCCCTCGCCCAGGCCGGGGAAAAGGGCCACGCCGGCATGGGCTACACCGAGCAGGTGGCGGTCAAGATGCAGGTGGTCGCGATAGCCGAAGAGCGCCTTCGGCCGTGACGAAGTCCGGATAGAGCCAGGGCGTCGCCGCCAGGGCCTCGGGCCGAGCTTCCTCGAGGAACGGGCGGCGCTCGTCATAGGCGACGGGCAGTTCCATCTCGACGATGCGGGGATCGTCACCGCCCCGACTTTCCAGGCGAGCATGACGCGCCTCCTATTTGCGCCTGGCGTTCGCCACCAGGTCGTCGACCACCGAGGGGTCGGCCAGGGTGGTGGTGTCGCCGAGGTTGGCGGTGTCGCCCTCGGCGACCTTGCGAAGGATGCGGCGCATGATCTTGCCCGAGCGGGTCTTGGGCAGGCCCGGCGCCCACTGGATCACGTCCGGCGCGGCGAAGGGGCCGATCTCCCGGCGCACCCAGGCGATGAGCTCGCCGCGCAAGGAGTCGCTGGGGCTCTGGTCGGCCTTGAGGGTCACATAGGCGTGAATCCCTTGGCCCTTGATCTCGTGGGGATAGCCGACCACCGCCGCCTCGGCCACGGCGGCGTGGGCGACCAGGGCGCTTTCGATCTCGGCCGTGCCCAGGCGGTGGCCCGAGACGTTGATCACGTCGTCGACCCGGCCGGTGATCCAATAATAGCCGTCGGCGTCCCGCCGGCAGCCGTCGCCGGTAAAGTATTTGCCCGGATAGGTGGTGAAATAGGTGGCGATGAAGCGTTCGTGATCGCCCCACACCGTGCGCATCTGCCCAGGCCAGCTGTCCGCGAGGCAAAGGTTGCCGCTGGCCGCCCCCTCCAGCACGGCGCCGTCGGCGTCGACGAGCTGCGGCTTGACCCCTGGCAGGGGCTTGGTCGCCGACCCCGGCTTGAGCGGGGTGGCGCCAGGCAGGGGCGAGATCAGGGCGGCGCCGGTCTCGGTCTGCCACCAGGTGTCGACGATCGGGCAGCGGCCCTCGCCGACCACCGCGTGATACCACCGCCATGCCTCGGGGTTGATCGGCTCGCCCACGGTGCCCAACAGCCGCAAGGAGGCGCGGGAGGTTCGCCGCACCGGCCCGTCGCCCTCCCGCATCAGGGCGCGAAGGGCGGTCGGGGCTGTGTAGAAGATCTCGACCCGGTGCTTGTCGACTGCCTCCCAGAAACGGCTGACGGTGGGATGGGTGGGCACGCCTTCGAAGATCAGGGTGGTCGCGCCGTTGGCCAGAGGCCCGTAGACGATATAGCTGTGGCCGGTCACCCAGCCGACATCGGCGGTGCACCAGAACACTTCGCCCGGACGGTAGTCGAAGATCAGTTCGTGGGTATGGGCGGCCCAGGCCAGATAGCCCCCGGTGGTGTGCAGCACGCCCTTGGGCTTACCGGTGGAGCCGGAGGTGTAGAGGATAAATAGCGGGTCTTCCGCCCCCATCGGTTCGGGGGGGCAGTCGGCGGAGACCTCGGCCGCCTCCGCCTCATAAGCGAAGTCCCGGCCGGCCCGCATGGCCACTGGCGCGCCGGTCCGCCTGACGATCAGGACGACAGCGACGCTCGGACAAGAGGCCAGCGCCTCATCGACATTGGCTTTGAGGGGAACCTTGCGGCCGCCCCGCAGTCCTTCATCGGCGGTGATCACGATCCTGGAGTCGCAGTCCTGGATCCGCCCGGCGATGGCGTCGGGGGAAAAGCCGCCGAAGATCACCGAATGGACCGCGCCGATCCGCGCGCAGGCCAGCATGGCGTAGGCCGCTTCTGGGATCATCGGCAGATAGATCGTCACCCGGTCGCCCTTGGCCACACCGTGGGCCTTGAGCACATTGGCCATCCGGCACGTCTCGGCATGCGCCTCGGCGTAGGTGATTTTACGAGACTCGACCGGATCGTCCCCTTCCCAGATGATCGCCACATCGCCCGCCCGCACCGGCAGATGGCGATCCAGGCAGTTGGCGCAGGCGTTCAGCACCCCGTCGGAAAACCAGCGGATGCGGAAATCCCCGGCCGCGAACGAGACGTCCTTGACCATGCTGAACGGCGCCATCCAATCCAGCCGCGCACCGATCTCGCGCCAGTACGCGTCCGGATCCCGCTCCACCCGCTCCAGCGCCGCGGCGTAGCCCGCGGCGTCCATATGCGCCCGCTCGGCCCAGCTTTCGGGAACGGGGAACAGCGGCTCTTCGCTCACGAGGTCATGTCCTGATCTTCGCTCGGCTTCGAACTATGCGGATGATTTGCCTCGAAATCCAGGCGGGCCGGGGCCATTGGCGCCACAGACATAGGAACGCAAGACCGGACCCCGCCATCTGCTGCGTTGGTCCACCTGGCGGCAGCAGGGGCGCACGGGCCTTGTGGGCGGAGACGGGAGTGGGTGCGGCCACACATTCTCTCCAGGCTCGGAATGTCCGATTCAACTCGGCGCGCTAGTGACATGCCGGTCCAGATGCTGAAGTTGATGCGCCTTGCCTCGTCCCTCGGAGACTCCCGCCCATGAAGCGCGCCGCCATCGTCTCGCCGATCCGCACGCCGGTGGGCAAGTTCCTGGGCGCCCTTAGCCCCTTGAGCGCCGGCGATCTGGGGGCGGCCGTCCTGCGCGCCCTGGTGGAGCGGACGGGCCTCGATGCGGAGCGGATCGACGAGGTGATCCTAGCCCAGGGCTACGCCAACGGCGAGGCGCCCTGCGTCGCGCGCTGGTCGGCCCTGGCCGCTGGGTTTCCGATCGGGGTTCCGGGATATCAGCTCGACCGGCGCTGCGGCGGCGGGCTGCAGGCGGTGATCGACGCGGCGATGATGGTCCAGACCGAGGCCGCCGACGTGGTCGTCGCCGGCGGGGTCGAGAGCATGAGCAACGCCGAATACTACACCACCGACATGCGCGGCGGGGCGCGGGCCGGCTCGGTGACCCTGCATGACCGCCTCGCCCGCGGCCGGGTGATGTCCCAGCCGATCGCCCGCTTCGGGGTGATCTCCGGGATGATCGAGACCGCCGACAACCTGGCCCGGGACTACGCGATTTCCCGCGAAGCCTGCGACGCGTACGCCGCCGCCAGCCACCAACGCGCCACCGCGGCCTGGGCGGCGGGTCGGTTCGACGACGAGGTGGTCCCGGTGGCCGTTCCCCAGAAACGCGGCGAACCGGTGGTCTTCGCCCGCGACGAGGGGGTGCGGGCGGACGCCACGGCCGAGAGCTTGGCGGCCCTCAAGCCCCTGGAGGCGGGCGGCGTGGTCACCGCCGGCAACGCCAGCCAGCAGAACGATGCCGCCGCCGCCTGCCTGGTGGTCGCCGAGGACAGGTTGGCCGAACTGAATCTCGAGCCGATGGGCTGGTTCGCCGGCTGGGCGGCGGCGGGGTGCGAGCCCTCGCGGATGGGCATCGGCCCCGCGCCGGCCGTGGCGCGCCTGTTCGCCCGCACGGGCCTTGGCTGGGACGACATCGACCTGGTGGAGCTCAACGAAGCCTTCGCCCCCCAGGTGCTGGCGGTGCTGAAAGCCTGGGGCTGGGACGAGCGCGACCGGCTCAACGTCAACGGCTCGGGCATATCCCTGGGCCATCCCATCGGCGCCACCGGCGGGCGCATCCTCGCCACCCTCCTGCGCGAGCTGAAACGCCGGGGGGGTCGCTACGGCCTGGAGACCATGTGCATCGGCGGCGGCCAGGGGATCGCGGCGGTGTTCGAAGCGGCGTAAGGGGGCGGCCGATCAGGCCCTTCAGGAGGACTCGATGGAATTCGCCGCGACCATGGAAACCGGTTTCCACGACGCCGAGGTGCGATTGCTGGACGAACTGAGGCGGCTGCGGCGCGGCGCGCGTTCGGCCACGGCGAAACCCACACGGGGACAACCCCGGCTTACCCCGGGTCAGCGGATCGCCGACCGGGTGGCGGCGACCATGGGGTCGTGGCCGTTCATCATCGCCCAGTCGACCTTGCTGGCGGCCTGGATCATCCTGAACGTCACCGCCTTCGTGCAACGGTGGGACCCGTATCCCTTCATCCTGCTCAACCTGGCGCTCTCATTCCAGGCGGCCTATGCGGCGCCCTTCATCATGATGAGCCAGAACCGTCAGCAGGACATCGACCGGCAGGCCGCCGAGACCGACCACGGCGTCAACATCAAGGCGGAACTCGAGATAGAGCTGCTCCATCAGAAGGTCGACGAACTGCGCGAGAAGGAGGTTCTGGCCTTGACCGAGGCTATCGGACGCCTGACAGAGGCGTTCGAGCGATCGAGAAATCGTGCCTGACCCAGATCAAGCGCCCGCCAGCCGCCCCCGCGTGGTGGTGATCGGCGGGGGGTTCGGCGGGCTGGAAGCGGCCCGGGCGCTGGCCGGCGCGCCCGTCGCCATTACCCTCATCGACCGGCAGAACCACCACACCTTCCAGCCCCTGCTCTATCAGGTCGCCACCGCCGCCCTCTCGCCCGCCGACATCGCTTGGCCGATCCGCGGGCTGCTGGGACGCCAGGCGAACGTGAGGGTGGTGATGGCGACGGTGACGGGCGTCGACACCCAGAAGCGCGAGGTCCTGGCCGAGGGGATCACCGTGCCCTACGACTTTCTGGTCGTCGCCACCGGCGCGCGGCCGTCCTATTTCGGGCATGACGACTGGGCGGCGGCGGCGCCGGAACTCAAGCGGATCGAGGACGCCACGCGCATCCGCCAGCGGCTCCTGCTGGCCTTCGAGCGCGCCGAGCTGATCGCCGATCCCGCCGAGCAGAAGCGGCTGCTGACCTTCGTGGTGGTCGGCGGCGGCCCCACGGGGGTCGAACTGGCCGGAGCGATCGCCGAGGTGGCCCGCGAGGCGCTGCCGCGAAACTTCAGCCGCATCGACCCGCGCACGGCCCGCGTGGTGCTCATCGAAGCAGGCCCGCGGCTGCTGGCCGCCTTCGCTGAGATGTTGAGCGCCTATGCGCGCCGCGCCCTCGAGCGGATGGGGGTGGAGGTGATGACCGGAGCGGCGGTGACGGGGTGCGACGCCGGCGGCGTCGACCTCGCGTCCGGGAGGATCGAGGCGGGCACGGTGGTGTGGGCCGCGGGTGTGCGCGCCTCGCCCGCCGCCGACTGGCTGGACGCGCCGCATGACGGCGCCGGCCGGGTGAAGGTGGCGCCCGATCTCTCGGTCCCCGGCATGCCGGAGGTTTTCGTGATCGGGGACACCGCGACCATCGTGGGCCGCAAGGGCCGCCCGGTCCCCGGCCTCGCCGCCGCCGCCAAGCAGATGGGCCACTATGTCGGGGCCCTGATCGCCGCGCGCGTGAAGGGCGCGCCGCCGCCGCCGCCGTTCCGCTACCGGAACTTCGGGGACCTGGCCACGGTCGGGCGCAACGCCGCCGTGGTCGACTTCGGCACATTGCATCTGACCGGGCTGATCGGTTGGCTGTTCTGGAGCGCGATCCACATCTATTTCCTGATCGGGCTGCGCAACCGCCTGGTCGTGGCGCTCACCTGGCTGTGGAGCTACCTAACCTTGCAGCGCAGCGCCCGGCTGATCGTCGATCCTTGAGGCTCGAAGCGCGGCCCGGCGAGCTTGCCTGACGCCCTGATTTCGGGTTTGAGGGGCGGCGAATTTCCCATGTACCGAAAGGCCCCATGAAAGACCCGTTGAAAACCGGCTACGCTGATCGGCTCGCCGCCGCCGCCGAGGCCAAGAAGGCGCTGGTGGCCAAGCTCAAGCCCAAACCCATGGTCGCCGCGCCGGTGTTCGAGAGCCGCGAAGCGATCCGGGAACGCGAACTCGCCGCCGTCCGCGAGGCCCGCGCCGAGGCCAAGGAGATCGCGCGCCAGGCCGCCCTGGCCGCCGAGGAAGCCGCGCTGGAAGCCAAGCGCGGCGACCGCAAGGAGCGCAAGGCCCTGACCAAGGCCGAGCAGAAAGCCAAGCGCGACGCCAAGTACGCCGCGCGCAAGGCGGGGCGGAAGTAGGGCTTTTGGACTTGCGCCCCCTCCACCCCTTCGGGGTCCCCCTCCGCCGCGAAGAGGCGGGGGAGGATTGAGCGCATGAGCGACGAACGCGACACCGGTCACGATCATCGGCATGCGCACGACCACGACCACGACGGCGAGGGCCAGGACCCGCCGTCCGATCTCGCCTTGCGGGTCAAGGCGTTGGAATCCCTGCTGGTGGAAAAGGGGCTAGTCGACGCCGCCGCCCTGGATGCGATCATCGACACCTATGAGCACAAGGTGGGGCCGCGCAACGGCGCCCGGGTCGTCGCCCGTGCCTGGACCGACGCGGCCTACCGGCAAAGATTGCTGACCGACGCGACGGCGGCGATCGCCGAACTGGGCTTCGGCGGGCGTCAGGGCGAGCACATGATCGCGGTCGAGAACACGCCGCGGATCCACAACCTCGTGGTCTGCACCCTGTGTTCCTGCTACCCGTGGCCGGTGCTGGGCCTGCCGCCGGTCTGGTACAAGTCCTCGCCCTATCGATCCCGGGCGGTGATCGATCCGCGCGGCGTCCTGGCCGAGTTCGGCCTGGAGATCGGCGAGGATGTCGAGGTCCGCGTCTGGGATTCGACCGCCGAGGTGCGCTACCTCGTGGTTCCCGAGCGCCCCGCCGGAAGCGAGCATCTCGCCGAGGAGGCGCTGGCGGCGCTGGTCACGCGCGACTCGATGATCGGGGTGGGGCGGGCCGTGCCGGCGCCCGAGGCGCCCCGCCTGTGAACGGGGTCCACGACATGGGCGGCATGCACGGCCTGGGCCCGATCGACCCGGAGGTCGACGAACCGGCCTTTCACGCGCGCTGGGAAGCGCGGGTCCTGGCCCTGACCCTGGCCATGGCGGCCTGGGGCCGATGGACCCTCGACGCCACGCGCCACCAGCGCGAGCTCATCCCCGGGCCTGCCTATCTGGCCATGAGCTACTATGAAAGATGGCTGACCGGCCTGATCGCGCTGATGATCGAGACGGGCCTGGTCACCCGCGCCGAAATCGAGACTGCCCGCACGGCGCCCCGCGCGAAACGCGCAACACCTCCGCTGACCGCCGAACAGGTTCCCGCCGCGCTGATGCAAGGCGGCCCGGCGAGCCGCGATACGCCCGCGCCCCGGCGCTTCAAGGTCGGCGAGGCGGTGCGCGCCCGCACCTTCAACCCGGTCGGACACACCCGCCTGCCCCGCTATGCGCGCGGCCGGGCCGGCGTCATCGCCCGCGACCACGGCGTCCACGTCCTGCCGGACGCCAACGCCCACGGCCTGGGGGAGAGTCCCGAGAGGCTCTATGGGGTGCGCTTCGCGGCCCGGGACCTGTGGGGCGAGGCCGCGCGCGCCGGCGACAGCGTCCATCTCGACCTGTGGGACACCTATATTGACCCCGCCTGACAACGTCTCACCCGCCGCCCTGGCCGGCGCGCCCGACGGCGAGGACGGCCCGGTGTTCGAGGAGCCCTGGCAGGCCCAGGCCTTCGCCCTGGCCGTCCAACTGAACGGGGAAGGGGCGTTCACCTGGAGCGAATGGGCGGAAGCGCTGTCGGCGGCGTTGCGGGCCGGGGCGGGGCCGGACGGCGGGAGCGGCTACTACGCCTGCTGGCTGGCGGCGCTGGAGACC
>JACDGF010000030.1:9686-11214 GCA_013815405.1 Caulobacteraceae bacterium
CTCACCGATCCCGCCGCTCTCGCGACACGAAAGTCACAGTGGGCGCAAGCCTATCGCCTCACCCCCCACGGCCGGCCGGTGGCGCTTTCGGCAGGGAGCGACGCCGATCGATCGCCTACCATCAAAAATACGGAACTGAACGCTCCTCAGTGAATGCGGTAGGGCGCGCGTACGCCCGGGTCGCCGGGCGGGAAGTCCTTGGTGTTGCGCGTCACCAACAATCGGCCGTCTCGGCGAGCGGTCGCCCAGATGATCGCATCGGGCAGTTTCATCCCGTGCCGGCGACGCAATTCGACGGCGAGTTCGGCGACGGCCTCGTCGAGGCCCACCACATCGAAGCGGCTCAGGAATGCGCGGGTGGGGGCGATCGCGGCCTCGGCCGCGCCCACCATGACCTCCATCCAGCTGACGATGCTGATCGCCCGATCATCATAGAGCGCGAGTTCCCGCCCGGCCTCCGGGAAACCCTGCAGGAAATCGATCAGGATGTTGGTGTCGAGAAGGGCTTTCACCACTCCGCGCGTACTCGCCTCTGATAGTCCAGGCCATCGACCTCGCGGTCGCCCCAAAGGCCGAAGGCTTCCGCCTCGCCTCGAGCGAAATTACGCTCGAGATACTCGCGGACGGCGTCGCGGATAAGTTTCGATCGTGACAGGCGCCGGCGCCGGCCGAGTTCGTCGAGGGTCCTGACATCCTCTTCGGGTATATCGACCAGGGTTCGCATCATGGTTTCTCACAACTGATATCGGCAATATATATCACCATGGCGCGGGGGCGCAATGGAGAGACGTTTTCCGCACCGCCTTCCTATTCCCCCGCAATCGCCATGGGCGCGGACCTCGCGCCGCGCAGGAGGCGGCCCGGCAAGGCGCCGGTGGGCTCGCCGTCGCGATAGGTGACCTGGCCGGCGACGAGGGTCACCACATAGCCGCCGGCCTTCTGGATCAGGCGCCGCCCGCCGGCCGGCAGGTCGTGGGCCACCTTGGGGGCGTGAAGGGTCAGGCCCCCGTGGTCGATGACATTGAGGTCGGCCCGGTAGCCCGGCGCGATCAGGCCCCGGTCGTGGAGGCCCACCGCCCGCGCCGTGTCACGGGTCTGCATCCGCACCACCGCCTCGAGGGCGAGCTTGGGGCCGCGCGCGCGGTCGCGCGTCCAGTGGGTGATCATGAAGGTGGGGAAACTGCCGTCGCAGATCATGCCCACATGGGCGCCGCCGTCGGAGAGGCCGGGCACACTGTGGGGATGGTCGATCATGGCGTGGACGGCGTCTAGAGAGCCCTCGGCGTAGTTGAGGAAGGGGACGTAGAGCATGCCCCGGCCGCCGTCCTTGAGCATATGGTCGAGGGCCACCGCCTCGGGCGCGGCGCCGAGCGCCCGGGCGCGGGCCGCGACGCTGGACTCCGGCGACGGCTCGTAGTCGGGCCTGGACTCCATGAAATACATCCGCCCCCAGGCGCCGGCCAAGCCGCGTGTCCCGCCTTCCGGCGGCCCGGCGAACAGGCGGGCGCGGAACTCCGGATCGGTCAGG
>JACDGF010000469.1 GCA_013815405.1 Caulobacteraceae bacterium
GCCGGCGCCGGAGGCCCCAAGCAGTGGCGCCCGCTCGCCGGCAAGCCGGTGGCCCGCTGGTCGATTGAAACCCTCCTGGCGGCGGGGGCGCGACGGGTGGTCGCCGTGATCGCCCCCGGCGACGAGAGCCTGGCCGCCGCGGCGTTCGAGGGGCTCCCGCGCTGGTCGACCGTAACTGGCGGCGCCACGCGCGCGCAATCGTGCATCGCCGGACTGGAGGCGCTCGCGGAAGACGGGATCGTGTTCGTGCATGACGCGGCGCGCCCCTTCCTGACGGTGGGTGACGTGGAAAGACTTCTCGCGGCGCTGGGAGACGCCGAGGGGGCGATCCCCGTCCTGCCCCTGGCCGACACGCTCAAACGGCGCGACGAGGCGACCGGAGCGGTCACCACCCCGTCGCGCGAGCGGCTCTGGCGGGCGCAGACCCCCCAGGCCTTTCGCGGCGAGGCCCTGCGCCGAGCCTATCGGTCCTGGCCGGCTGGCGAGGTCCCCACCGATGACGCTTGCGTGGTGGAACGGGCGGGCGGAACGATCATCCTGGCCCCCGGCGACCCCATGCTGATGAAGCTCACCTATCCGGAGGATTTCGCCATGGCCGAGCGTCTGGCGGGCGCGGCCCGGGTGACGCGGATCGGCCAGGGCTTCGACGCACACCGCTTCGGCCCCGGCGAAGCGGTGTGGCTGTGCGGGGTGAGGATCGAGCACGACCGCGCCCTGATCGGCCATTCCGACGCCGACGCCGGCCTGCACGCCCTCACCGACGCCCTGCTGGGCGCGATCGGCGAGGGCGACATCGGCGACCACTTCCCTCCCGGGGACCCCAAGTGGAAAGGCGCCGACTCCTCGGCCTTCCTTCGCCACGCCGCCGCGCTGGTCGCGGCGCGGGGTGGTCGGGTGATCAACCTCGACCTCACCCTGATCTGCGAGCGGCCGAAGATCAAACCGCATCGCGAGGCGATGCGGGCGCGCGTGGCGGAGCTCCTGGGGCTGGCGGTCGGCCGGGTCAGCGTCAAGGCGACGACCACCGAGGCCATGGGCTTCACCGGCCGCGGGGAAGGCCTCGCCGCCCAGGCGGTGGCGGCGGTGGAGGTCCCCGTCTAGGGCCCTCCCGCCCATCTCTGCCGCGTGCGCCGGACCAGGGCGCCGAAGAGGTTGGTGTAATCGTCGGTCCAGGGGCGAACGCCGTGGGCGTCGGCCGGCCGCCACCGGGCGTCGTGGATGAAGGGCGCCAACCCCTCCGCGTTTCTGGCCACGATCACCGCGTCCTCGGACGACTCCCACATCCGCGGCAGCGCGGGATCGGCGCGGTGGCTCTGGAACAAGGCCTTGCCCCCCGCGGCCAGGGCGACGGCCTGGGCCGGGCCGACCAGATCGAGGTTGCGGTTGGAGAGATGGAGGATGATCACCCCGCCCGGCGCGAGCTTGGTCAGGTACATCCGCACCGCCTCGACGGTGAGCAGATGGGCCGGGACGCTGTCCGACGAAAAGGCGTCGATCAGCAGGATGTCGAAAACCCCGGCCGGCGCGCGACGGAGGGTCAGCCGCGCGTCGCCGAGCGTGAAGCCCACCTGCCCCTTGGCGCAGAGCGTGACGTAGGTGAAATTGCGCGGATCGGTGGCGACCCGCACGACCAGAGGGTCGATCTCAAAAAAGGTCAGGGTGTCGGCCGGCCGGCTGTAGGCGGCGACCGACCCGGTTCCCAGGCCCACCGCGCCCACCCGGATCGCGGGCCTCTGGGCGCGCACCGCGTCGAACACCTGGCCGATCGGGGTCTCGTGGGCATAGTAGACCAGGGGCTGGCAGCGGAAGGCCGGCGAGCGGGCCTGGGCGCCGTGAAGCGTCGTGCCGTGGGCCAGCATGTGAATCTCGCCGCCCAGGGCGGGCTCGTTCAGGCGCGACTCGCGCAGCACCCCGAAGAAGCCGCGCCAGGTGCGGATGACGTCGACCCGGTCGGTCGCCTTGGCCGCGGACAGGGTCAGGATCAGGATCGCGGCCATGAACATCCACGCCCGACCGCGCAGCAGGAAGGCCGCGAGCCCGGCCAGGGCCAGAAGGCCAGCCGCGAGCATTCCCACGTCGAACCCCTCCCAATGCGCCAAAATGGTCGAATCGCGCGAATGGGCGATGAACACCGCGGCCACGGCGAAGAGGTCGCCGCCGGCCAAGGTCGCCCAGTCCCAGGGCCGGATCGCGCCGCGGCCCCAGGGCCGGGCCAGGCACGCCAGCATCATCACGGCCGGGTATTCCACCACGGTGTCGAAGATCAGCGGCGCCAGGAAGGCGTTGAACGCGCCGCCGGCGACGCCGCCCAGGGAAATGTAGATG
>JACDGF010000470.1 GCA_013815405.1 Caulobacteraceae bacterium
CGGGCGCCGAGCGCCGCCGAGATCGCCGCCAATCCCCGCGCCCGGTCGGGCAAACTGCGTGGCGCGGAGCGGACCGCGGCCCCGGCCTGGAGGCTGGCCGCATGATCGCCTCGGACGTCTTCACCCGCAGGGTGCGGGGCTTTCGGGTCTTCGACATCCTCGCCCTGGCTCTGCTGCTCACCCTCGCCTTGGGCAGCTACGCCCTCAAGACCTTCGCCGGCGCGCAAGGGGCCGGAACCGCCGACGTCCAGGGCCAGATCGTGCTGGAGGAAAAACGCATCCGCCTGCTCCACGCCGAGATCGCTCATCTTGAAGACCCCAGCCGAATCGAGCGTCTCTCCACCCAATATCTCGGCCTTCAAGCCGTGGACCCCAAGCGCGAAACCACGCCCGAGGCCCTGTCCGAGATCGCCGCCCGGGGAGCCAGGCCATGACCGCCACCGACGCCAGGTTCGCCGGCGGCGGCCATCCGATCTGGCCGCCCTGGCGGGGGCTGACGTCGCCGCTGTGGTGGATGGAGCGCCGGTTCGGGGCCGCTCGCGCCTCGGGCAAGGCGGTGGACGACACGCGCCTGCGCATCTTCTTCCTCACCGCGCTGTTCTCGGCGGGATTCCTCACCCTGGGGCTGGTGGCGGTGAGGGCCGCCCTGTTTTCCGGGCTTGGGAATCCGGGGGCCGCGGCCGGCCTGTCGCCCAACGCGCGGGCCGACGTCCTGGATCGCAACGGCCAGATCCTGGCCATGGATCTGGTCCACTATGGCCTCTACCTCAAGCCCAGGGAGGTGTCCGATCCGGCGGCGACGCAGACGGCCATCCTGGGCGCCGTCCCGTCGATCTCGCCCCGGCGCCTGGCCCGCGCCCTGGCCGGAGACCGGCCCCAATACTATCTGGCCGGCGGCCTGACGCCCGAGGTGAAGGCGAGGCTCCACGACCTGGCCCTGCCGGGGATCGGGTTCGAGGAGGAAAGCGCCCGGGCCTATCCCCTGGGCGAGACCGGCGCGCACGTCATCGGCTTCGCCGGCAAGGACGGGGTCGGCCTGGCGGGCGCCGAGCGGGCGCTCGACGCGACGATCCGCGCCGACGCCGGCAAGGCGGCGGTCGACCTCTCGATCGATCTGCGCGTCCAGGGGGCGCTGCAGGACGAACTTAACCGCGCCGCGGAGACCTACAAGGTGATCGGCGGGGCCGGCATGGTGGTCAACGTCCGCACCGGCGAGATCCTGGCCATGGCCAGCTACCCGACGTTCGATCCCAACGCGCCGGGCAAGGCCGATCCCGCCGCCATGATCAACCACGCCGCCGGCACGGTCTATGAGCCCGGCTCGGTGTTCAAGGTCTTCACCCTGGCCATGGGCCTGGATTCCGGCGTCGCCACCGTGGACACCAAGTTCGACGTCCACACGCCCCTGGTGCTTCCGGGGCAGATCATCCACGACTACGACAAGGGTGATCGCATCCTGCCGCTGTGGCAGGTCTTCACCCACTCCTCCAACATCGGCGCGGCGCGGCTGGCCCTGTTGGCGGGGGCGGGGCGCATGGACCATTATTTTCGCCGCTTTGGCCTGTTCGCCACCGCGCCCAGCGAGTTGATCGAGTCCGCCCACCCGCTCCTACCGCGCAGGCTCAGCGACAACGCGGTCGCCACCATGGCCTTCGGCCACGCCCTCTCGGTCAGCCCCCTGGCCATCGCCACCGGCATGAGTTCGATCCTGAACGGCGGCGTCTATCGCCCGCTCACCTTGAAGAAGCTGGCCCCGGGTCAAGCGCCGGCGCCCGGCCGGCGGGTGATCGCACCCTCGACCTCCCGGACCATGCTCAATCTCATGCGCGCCAACGCCACCGACGGCACCGGGCGCAAGGCCAACATCCCCGGTTACCGGGTGGGCGGGAAGACCGGCACGGCGACCAAGATCATCGGCGGCCGCTACGACCGCTCCAAGAACCTGGCCTCCTTCGCCGCGATCTTTCCCACCGACGGGCCCCTGGGCGCCGACCGCTACTATGTGCTGATCATGCTGGACGAGCCGCACGCGACGGCCGAGACCGGGGGATTCACCACCGGCGGGATCATCTCCGCGCCCACCGCCGGCCGGGTCATCGAACGCATCGCGCCCCTCCTGGGCGTCCAGCGCGTCGTGACCGCCGCCGACGCCGGCCCCAAGCCGCCGATCGACCCCAAACTCCTCACCGGGGGCGAGGAATGAGAACCGCGCGCCTGTCCGATCTCGTCCAGCGCGACCTGGCGGTCGACCCGATGATCGCCGGGGTCACCGCCGACAGCCGGCGGGTCAAGCCGGGCTGGCTGTTCGCCGCCCTGCCCGGCGC
>JACDGF010000471.1 GCA_013815405.1 Caulobacteraceae bacterium
GTCGCGCCCGGCGCGGGCGGAAAGGAAGGTCTTGACGATGCGGTCTTCCAGCGAATGGAAGGTGACCACCGCCAGCCGCCCGCCGGCTTTGAGGCAGACCTCGGCGGCGGCCAGCCCGCTTTCGAGTTCGGAGAGTTCCTGGTTCACCACGATGCGCAGGGCCTGGAAGACCCGGGTGGCCGGATGAGTCTTGGCGCCACGCCGCCCGCCCAGGGCCCGTTCCACCACCTCCGCCAGATCCAGGGTGCGGGTGAAGGGGATTTCGGCGCGGCGGCGCGCCAGGGCCCCGGCGATCCGCCGCGCCTGGCGCTCCTCGCCATAGTCGCGGAAGATGCGCGCCAGTTCCGCCGGCTGAGCCTGATTGACCAGGTCGGCGGCGGTCGGCCCCGAGGCGCCCATGCGCATATCCAGAGGGCCGTCGCGCATCAGGGAGAAACCGCGCTCGGCGTCATCGATCTGCATCGACGACACGCCAAGGTCCAGGGCGACGCCGTCGACCGCGCCCTCGCCGGCGACCTCGGCCATGCGGGCGAACGTCGCGGCGACCAGACGAAAGCGGCCGGCGGCCTGAAGCGGATGGGCGAAGCGGGCCGCGGAGGGGTCGCGATCGAAGGCGACGACCCGGGCGCCGGCTTCCAGGAAGGCCCGGCTGTAGCCGCCCGCGCCGAACGTACCGTCCACGATCGTCACGCCAGCGCGGGGCTGGAGCGTTTCGAGCACTTCGGCCAGCAGGACCGGGACGTGGGCGTAGGCGGTCACGGCTTGGCGACCGCCAGGGGCATGCGCTGCTGGGCGCGCAGGGCCGGCAGGCCGGCGCGCGCGATATCCCGCTGTTGCGCGCGGTGGGCCCTGAACGCCTCCAGCGGCCAGATCTGGAAGCGCTCGTTCATCCCCACCACCGCCACCCAGTCGGTCAGGCCGAAGAGGTCGCAGAGGCTTTCGGGCAGGGTGATGCGGCCGGCGGTGTCGTAGGAGAGGCGCGCCATGCCGCCAAACACGCTGGTTTCCAGAGCGGTGCGCAGCGAATCGCCGAACGGCAATTCGTTGATCACCGCCAGATAGGTGTCGAACAGGGCCTGGCCGCCGCCTTCGATGCAGTCCGCCTCGACGGAGGGGAAGCAGAACACCCCGTCGAACGGCCCCTTGGCGGCGGCGCGGAAATCCTGCGGCAGGACGATCCGCCGCTTGGCGTCCAGCTGCTTCTCGACCGTCGAGAGAAACACCGCGCCTGCCCCACGTTCCCACGGCGCTCCAGTTTGAGCGACACAATTGGGTTAACATGGGATTGATTGGGACGCAATGACACTTAAAGGCCAATATGCGTCCAATTTGAGACAGTAAGCGCCAAATGCTCGGCGATGACGACTTATCAACAGAACATACAGAGAACTACAAAGTAGAACGGCCACGGCTTGAGGGCGGACCGCTCTGGACGACGCTCCAGGGATATGTCAGGATATCCCATCTCGGAAGGGGCGTCACCATGTCGGAGGTCAAGATAGGCCGATGGGGCAAGAACCTCGCGGTTCGCTTGCCCCACGACCTCGCCCGCTCGGCGGGGGTCATGGACGGCGAACGGGTGGATCTGGAGACCCGGGACGGCGACATCGTCATCCATCGATCCCACGCGAAGCGACGCGTCCAGCTCGACGCTCAGGCGGCGATGGCGGAGATTCTGGCGGAGAGCCGGAAATACTCCCTCGGCGGCATCGGCATTCGCCACCTGATCGACGAAGGCCGTCGGTGAGCCTGGTCCTCGACGCGTCGATGGCGATCGCGTGGATGTTCGAAGATGAGCACACGCCCTCGGTGCTGGCCGCTCTCCAGAGGGTCGCTTCCGAGGGCGCGATCGTGCCTTCGTTGTGGCGGCTGGAGGTGGCGAACGCCTTGCGGACGGCGGTGCGCCGCCAGCGCTGTCCAGACGATTATGCGGATGATCATCTGCGGCGGCTCGGGCGCCTGTCGATCGACGTCGATAGCGAGACCGACGTTCACGCCTGGGGAAAGACCCGGGCGATTTCGCGCGAGGAAGACCTGACGCTGTATGACGCCGCCTATCTTGAACTCGCCTTGCGCGGCGGATACCCGCTGGCGTCGAACCACCGTGATCTCCTGGCGGCGGCTCGGCGCCGCGGCGTCGACGCCCTGGGGGCGTAGAGCATTGGGCGGCGAACCAAAGGGACCAGACGGCCTGTAAGCCGGGTTCTGTGCCGCCCGCGGGTCTCACCGCGGGCGCGGCGGCCATTCCTCTGGACCGCCCGTTGCCGGGCGGTTCTCGCGACCTACCCGGGCGCCTCGGGCCGGCGACGGCCCTGCCG
>JACDGF010000031.1 GCA_013815405.1 Caulobacteraceae bacterium
GCGCGGCGGCGCGGGCCGATGCGCCGGCGGTGCGGGCCGACGCGCGGCTGATGCGGCTGTTTTCCGCCTATCGCAGCCCGGCCTATGACGCCGCCCGCTGCGCGCGGGACGGCAATTGCCAGGGAATCGTGCGGGCGAGCTGCTCGCCGCATCGCACCGGGCTGGCCGTGGACATCTACCTAGGCGCGGCCCCGGGGTCGGCGCCGGATTCGGCGGACGACGCCAACCGCCTCTACATCTCGCGCGGCCCGGCTTACCGGTGGATGGCGCGGAACGCCGGGCGGTTCGGATTCGCGCCCTACGCCTTCGAGCCCTGGCACTGGGAGTGGACCGGAGAGCCGATCTGAATATCGGGGGAGGAGTCACCCCTACCGCTCCAGCACCTCCCGCGCGGTCCGAGCCAATTGCCGCGTGCCGGAATTGTCGGCGCCGGGGTCGGCGGTTCCGATGCCGTCCTGGTTGCGTTTGAACACCCCCTGGCCGATGGCGGCGAGGCGGAAGAGGGCGAAGGCGAGGAAGAAGTCGAAATCCTCGATCCCCGCCCGCCCGGCGCGGGCGCAATAGGCGGCGACATAGGCCGCCTCGCCGGGAATCCCGGCGGCCTCCAGGTCGACGCCCAGGAGGCTGCCCCAGCTTTCGGAATGGTAATGATAGAGGATGCAGTTGTAAGCCAAATCCGCCAGAGGGTGGCCCAGGGTGGAAAGCTCCCAGTCCAGCACCGCGACGACGCGCGGCTCGGTCAAGTGGAACATCACGTTCTCGGGCCGATAGTCGGCGTGCGCGATGGTCACTGTATCGTCGGCGGGAATGCGCGCCGGGAGGGCGTCGATCAGCCGCTCCATGTCGGCGATGTCCTCGCTCTGGGCGCCCCGGTACTGCGCCGTCCAGCGGGCGATCTGGCGGGCGAAATAGTTGCCGGGCCGGCCGAAATCCTCCAGGCCGGCGGCGCGGCAGTCGACGGCGTGGAGGCGGGCCAGGGCGGCGTTCAGGCCGTCGTAGAGGGCGACGCGCTCGGCCGGAGCCAGGCCCGGCAAGCGCGCGTCGCGGAAGATCCGCCCCTCCATGAAATCCATCACATAAAAGGCCTGGCCGATGACGCCGTAGTCCTGGCACAGGGCGCGCATGGCCGGCACGGGAAAGCCGATCCCGCCCAAGGCCCCCATTACCCGAAACTCCCGGTCCACTTGGTGGCGCTGGGAAGCAGTCGGCCCGGCGGCTTCTTGCGCAGCACATAGCGCGCGTCCGGCGTGGTCAGAAAGGTGGGGTTGGAGGCGCCGCGGTTGAACTGCCGAACGTCCAGCGGCGGCCTGAAGCCGTCGATGGACTTTGCCAGCCACAATTCCAGCCGCGCCTGGTCGAAGCGATGATTGGCCCGCACCTCGCCCACGTGAGGCTGATCGGGGCGGAGGGCCGTATCGTCGTGAGGAAGCAAGTTGCCTATCGCCTTCGCCCCTACAATTTCCACCCCACCCGCGCCGCCTCGATCGCCGCCAGCTTGGCGTCGAAGGGGGACCAGTCGTCGCGCTCGGCAATGGCCGCCCACATGGTCTCGATCCCGTCGTAGAGCAGCTCTTCGGGATCGGTGCGGCTGAAATAGGGGTGTTCCAGGCGCTCGGGGCGGTCGGGCTCGAAGGTCTCGAGGCGGGCGCGGAAGTCGGCGAAGGCCTCGCCGCCATAGAGGGCCGCGCGCGGGCCGGCCAAGGCCCTGGTTTGCGAAGCCTCGCCCCCGAACCAGTCGAAGAAGAACGGCTCCCAGCGCAGGGCCTCGCCGCCCTCGGCCAAGGCGTGGAAGGCGGCGTTGGCGAGATCGGCGACACCCTCCGGCGACCGCCGCTTCAGCCCCAGGCGGTTCAGCAGGGCGCCAGCGAGGGCGTCGCGATAGGCGGCGGGAAAGCAGCCCAGCGCTTCGACCAGGGGCGCCTCATCGGCCACCAGCCTCAGCGCCCCGGCGAGCTGGCGCAGGTTCCAGAACACCGCCTCGGGCTGGCGGCCGAAACTGTAGAGGCCGGTCTGGTCGAAATAGGCGGCGGTGAAGTTGGGGTCGTTCCGGGGCAGGAAGCGATAGGGGCCGTAGTCGAAGCTCTCGCCGGTGATGTTCATATTGTCGGTGTTGAGCACCCCATGGACGAAGCCCGCCGCCATCCATCGCGCGGCCAGATGCGCCGACCGCGCGACCGTCCAGGCCAGGAGCGCCGCCGCCTTGTCCGTCCCCGAAGCCAGTTCGGGGGCGTAGGTTTCGATGACGTGGTCGACGAGGATCGAAATCAGGTCCGGCCGGTTCAGGGCCGCGTGACGCTGGAAGGACCCGAAGCGGATGTGGCTATGGGAGAGGCGGGTCAGCACCGCCGAACGCGTGGGGCTGGGTTCGTCCCCCCGTTGCAGGGCCTCGCCGGTCTCGACCAAAGAGAATGACCGCGAGGTGGGAACGCCCAAGGCCTCCAGCATGGCCGTGGCCAGCACTTCGCGCACCCCGCCCTTCAAGGTGAGCCGCCCATCGCCTTCGCGCGACCAGGGAGTCCTTCCCGAACCCTTGGTCGCCAGGTCGAGCAACCGGCCCGAACCGGCCTCGCGAAGCTGGGCGAACAGGAAGCCCCGCCCGTCGCCCAGGTCGGGGTTGTAGGTCCGGAATTGGTGGCCGTGATAACGCATGGCCAGGGGAGGGGGCTGGCTTCCCGGCAGGGGCCCGAAGCGGGCGAAATGGCGGCGCCATTCCTCGTCGGTCAGGCGGTCCAGGCCGACGGTCGCCGCGGCGCGATCGTTGCGAAATCGAATGAGCGTCGACGGGAAATCCGCCGGTTCCACGGGGTCGGCGAACTCCGGCCCCAGGGCCGCGAAGCGCGGGTCGGGGCGGTAGGCGGCTGAGACCGGCATCGCCGCTGGATGGACCGCCCGGGCGCTGGCGGCAAGGCCCGGTCAGCCTTCTGGCCTCGGCCAGTCCTCTATGACCCTCCAAAGCGCTCTCCCCCGTGCGGAATGGGGAGAGGGCTTAAGGAAGAGCGATGTCGGAATTGAACAAGCGGGGCGTACGGAGGAGAGGAATACGGGCGCTCTATTCCGCCGCCTGCTGGGGCGTATAGCCGAGGACGGCCTTGACCTCGAGGTATTCGGCGAAGCCGAAATCGCCCCATTCGCGGCCGTTTCCGCTCATCTTGTAGCCGCCGAAGGGCGCGGTCATGTCCATGCCGCCGCCGTTGATCGCGACCTGGCCGGCGCGCAGCTTGCCGGCCACCTCGCGCACCTTGGCCATGTCGGTCCCGGAGATGTAGGCGGCCAGGCCGTATTCGGTGTCGTTGCCGACCTCCACCGCCTCCTCGACGGTGTCGTAGCCGAGGATCGAGACCACCGGGCCGAAGATCTCCTCCTTCGCCACGGTCATGTCGTTGGTGACGTTGGCGAAAACCGTGGGCTTGACGTAGAAGCCCTTGTCCAGGCCCTCCGGGCGCCCGGCGCCGCCGGTGACCAGGGTCGCCCCCTCGTCGATGCCGGCCTTGATCAGGCGCTGGATCTTGTCCCACTGGGTCCGGTTGACCACCGGCCCGATCTGGGCGTTGCCGTTGGGGTCGCCCACGGTGGTGGATTCGGCGGCTTCCCTGGCGATGCCGATGGCCTCGCCCATCTTGCCGGCAGGCACGAGCATGCGGGTGGGAGCGTTGCACGACTGGCCGGAGTTCTGCATCACGTGCTTGACCCCGCCGCCGACCGCGCTGGGCATGTCGGCGTCCTCGAGAATGATGTTGGGGCTCTTGCCGCCCAGCTCCTGGGCCACCCGCTTGACGGTGGGGGCCGCGGCCTTGGCCACCTCGATCCCCGCCCGGGTCGAGCCGGTGAAGGAGACCATGTCGATGCCCGGATGGCCGGCGATGGCGGCGCCGACCTCCGCGCCCGTGCCGTTGATCATGTTGAACACGCCGGCCGGAACACCGGCGGCGTGGAGGATCTCGGTCCAGATGTAGGCCGAGAACGGCGCCTCCTCGGAGGGCTTGAGCACCATGGTGCAGCCGGTGGCCAGCGCCGGCACGACCTTGCAGGCGATCTGGTTGATCGGCCAGTTCCACGGCGTGATCATGCCGCAGACGCCGATCGGCTCCTTGACGATCCGGGTCGCGCCGCGATCCTCGACGAACTGAAAGGACTTCAGGACGGCTATGCCGGTGGCGATATGGCCGATCCCGATCGGCGCCTGGGCGCGCTGAGAGAGACTGGCCGGGGCGCCCATCTCCTCGGTGATCGCCTTGGCCATGTCGCCGAAGCGCCTCTGGTATTCCGCCTGGATGCGCTCGAGAAGGTCGATGCGCTCCTCGCGGCTCGTCTGGGAAAAGGTCTCGAAGGCCTTGCGGGCGGCCTTGACCGCCTTGTCGACGTCCGCGGCCGATCCGGCCGAGATATGCCCGCAGACGCCTTCCGTGGCGGGATTGATCACGTCCAGGCTCTTGGGAGCGACCGGATCGACCCACTGGCCGTCGATATAGAATTTCATGTATTCGCGCATGCGGATCTCCGTTGGGGCGAGGCGTCGCCAGCCCCGACGCTCGGCGGCCGGGGGCTTTCGGCCGCTATATTAGTGATCATGGTTCATACGGAAAGGGGCTTGGCGTATAATACCTCTCCCAAAGGGAGAGGGAGGGGCCCGCGCGCCCTCTTGCGCGTGGGAAGGTGAGGGGTTACCGGCTCGCAAGCACGGACGTGGCGTTGCCTGATCGGCCGGCGCCGTAGCCCCTCACCCTCCCATGGCCCCGCCATGGGCCCCTCCCTCTCCCTCTGGGAGAGGTGTTTTTGGAGAAACACCGGCATGGTCGCCATCGGGGTCATCCTCCTCTTCGTCATCGCCCTGGGGGCTTTGAACGCCTACGAGTTCGGCCGTATCGATTGAGCGATCGCGGCTGGGCCCTGGTGACGGGCGCCGCGCGGCGCATCGGCCGGGCTCTGGCCGTTTCGGCCGCCGAGGCGGGTTTCGATATCATCGTCCATGCCCATTCGGCCGGCCCGGAGGCCGATGAAACGGTGGCCCAGGTTCGCGCGCTCGGGCGACGCGCCAGGGTCGAGGCTTTCGATCTCGGCGCCACGGGCGCCCTTGCGGACGCCTTCGCCGACCGGGCGCGGGCCGTGACCCTGCTGGTCAATTGCGCCTCCCTGTTCGAGGACGACCGGATCGAAACCGTGACCTCCGAAGGCCTGGATCGCCATTTCGCGGTCAATCTGCGCGCGCCGGTGCTTCTGGCCCGCGCCTTCGCGGCGGCGCTCCCCGCCGGCCGCGACGGACTGGTCGTCAACATCACCGACCAGAAGGTCGCGCGCCTCACCCCCCGCTTTTTCAGCTATACGCTCACCAAGGCCGCCCTGTGGACGGCGACCCTCACCCTGGCCCAAGCCCTCGCCCCGCGCATCCGGGTCAACGCCATCGCGCCGGGGCCGACCCTGGCCTCTGTCCATCAGGCGCCGGGCGAATTCGTCGCGGAGGCGGCCGCCGTCCCCCTGGGACATGGACCCACGCCCGAGGAGATCGGCGCGGCTCTGAGGTATCTGATTGACGCCCCTTCGGTGACCGGGCAGATGATCGCCGTCGATGGCGGCCAGCACCTGGCCTGGCGCACGCCCGACGTCATCGGTGACTGACATGCCCCTCGCCAAGGCGGCGCCCGCCGAGACGGCGCCCTCGCCCAGGATCCTGGTCACCAAGGTGTTCGTCCGCGGTCTGACCGTGGAAGCGCGGATCGGGGTCCACGCTCACGAAAAAGGTCGCCGCCAACCCCTGATCGTGGACGTCGAACTCGATGTCGCCGCCGGCGGCTGGCGCGCCCTGGCCGACACCGTCGACTACGAAAGGATCGCTCGGCGGGCGCGCGCCATCGCCGCCGCCGGCCACATTGGTCTTGTCGAGTCCTTCGCCGAACGCCTGGCCCAAGCCTGTTTCGAGGAACCCCGTGTCCTGCGCGCGCGGGTGAGGGTGGAAAAGCCGCTCGCCCTGGCCCCGGACGCCGCCGCCGCCGGGGTGGAGATCACCGCCGTGAGAGGCTAAGCTGAGATACGAAAAAGGGGAGCGCCACCATGACCGAAGCCCTCACGCCGCCGCCGACGGCGTCCGCGCCGAGACCGCCCAGCTCCGCCTTCTCCGACGAGCGGCAGATGGCTCTGATCATCTATATTCTCTACCTCGCGTCCTTCGCCGCCGGCATAACGGCGATCATCGGCCTGGTTCTGGCCTATGTCAGCCGCGACAACGCGCCGGACTGGCTCAAGAGCCACTACACCTTTCAGATTCGGACCTTCTGGATCGGCCTGCTCTATTTCGTCGTCGCCGGCCTCTGCGTCTTCATCGTCATCGGGATACCGATGCTGGCGGTGGCGGCGGTCTGGTTCATCGTGCGCTGCGCCCTGGGTCTGAGCCGTCTGTTGCGAACGGAAGCCTATCCGACGCCACAGAGCTGGGTGATCTAGAGCGCAACTCATGGGCGGACTCGCGGCCTATTCGGAAACCATCCTGGAACCCGATCTGCCGATCATCGATCCACACCATCATCTGTGGGATCGGCCGGCGGCCCTGATCGCCACCTTGCCGCCCCCCCGGCACGGTTTCGAGCATCTGCTGCGGCGAGTTCCCCGCTATTTGCTGGACGAGCTGCTGGCCGATCTCGCCAGCGGCCACAACGTCCGCGCCACGGTCTATCTGGAATGCGGGTCCATGTACCGGGCGGCGGGCCCGGCGGCCCTGCGCCCCGTGGGCGAGACCGAGTTCGTCGCCTGCGTCGCGGCGGTGACCGAAAGCGGGGCCTATGGCGACGTCCGCGCCTGCGCCGGCATCGTCGGTCACGCCGACCTCACCTTGGGCGACCCCGTGGCGGACGTTCTCGAAGCGCATCTCGCCGCCGGCGGGGGCCGGTTTCGCGGCATCCGGCAGAGCGCCTCGTTCGATCCCGATTCGGAGGTGCTGGGCCCCCTGGCCCGCATCGGCGCGGGCCTCTATCGCTCGGCGAAATTCCGCGACGGCTTCGCGCGGCTCGCGCCGCTGGGCCTCTCCTTCGACGCCTGGCTGCTCGAACCCCAGCTGGGCGACCTCGTGAATCTGGCGCGGGCCTTTCCCGAAACCGCCATCGTCCTTGACCATGTGGGAACGCCGCTAGGCATCGGCGCCTATGCCGGCCGGCGACAGGAGCGTTTCGGCGCGTGGCGCCAATCGATGGCCGCCCTGGCCGCCTTGCCCAATGTTTCGGTCAAGGTCGGTGGCCTGGCCATGGTCTTCGCCGGATTTCCCTCCTTCATGGCCAGCCGCCCGGCGCCGTCGGCCCAGCTGGCGGCCGAGTGGAAGCCGTATGTCGAGGCCTGCATCGAGGCGTTCGGCGTGGGGCGCTGCATGTTCGAGAGCAACTTCCCGGTGGACAGCGGCAGCTGCGGCTACGCCGTGCTGTGGAACGCCTTCAAGCGCCTGACCGCGGGCTGTTCCGCCGACGAAAAGGCCGCCCTGTTCAGCGAAACCGCCCGGCGTGTCTACCGCCTGGAGATTTGAGGCGCGCCATGCACTACGCCGAGTTGAAGCGGGCCTGGACCGAGCTCACCGCGCCCGGGGCGCCCTTCGAGATCGCCATCGTGGAGGTGGGCGGGATTGCCCTGCGCGCCTACCGGCACGCGCCGCCGGACATCCGCGCCCTGTGGCTCTCCACCGGCGCCTTCGCGGACCGAACCTATCTGGTCTACCGGGGCGAGCGCCTGACCTACGGCCAGGCCCACGCCCAGGCGGACGCCATCGCCGGCTGGCTGGCGGCGCGGGGGGTGGCGAGCGGCGATCGGGTGGCGATCGCCATGCGCAACTATCCCGAATGGCTGCTGGTCTATTGGGCGTGCGTGTCCATGGGCGTGGCGGTGGTGGGCATGAACGCCTGGTGGGTGGCCGAGGAGATGGACTATGCGATCCGGGACTGCGCGCCCAAGGCCATTTTCTGCGACCCCGAACGTCTGGCGAGGATCGCCGAATGCCCGGGCCTGACCGATGGCATCGAGGTTGTGGTCACCCGGCTGGACGAGCCGCCGCCGGGGTCAGTCGCCTGGTCCGAGGTCATCGGCTCGGACCTTGCCATGCCCGCCGCCGACATCGACCCCGACGCCGACGCCTGCATCTTCTACACCTCGGGCACCACCGGCTTTCCCAAGGGCGCGCGGCTCACCCATCGCGGCTGTCTCGCCAATCTGATGAGCATGGCCTTTTCCGGCCAGGTCCAGGCCCTGGCGACCATGCGGGCGACCGGCGTTCAGCCCGATCCCGGAGCGCCGGTTCCGATCCCGATCGCCCTTCTCCCGACCCCGCTGTTCCATGTCACCGCCAACAACTGCGCCGCCTATGCGGTCACCGCGGCCGGCGGGACCCTGGTCCTGATGCATCGCTGGGACCCTGGCGAGGCGCTGGAGCTGATCGAGCGCGAGCGGGTGACCGCCTTCGCCGGCGTGCCGGTCATGGCGCGCGAGCTGATCGGCCATCCCGATCTTCCCCGCCGGGACACCTCCAGCCTGCTCACCCTGGGAGGCGGGGGCGCTCAGCTTCAGCCCGACTTGGTCGGGAGGATCGACGCCGAGGTCGCGACCGCGCGGCCCAACACCGGCTACGGCATGACCGAGACCTGCGGCATCATCACCGCGGTGGCCGCCGACTTCTTCATCGACAAGCCCGACAGCTGCGGCCCCGCCATGCCCTGCTACGAGTATAAATGCGTCGACGACGAGGGCCGGGCCGTCCCGCCCGGAGCGCTGGGAGAGCTCTGGGTGCGCGGGGTCCAGGTGATCAAGGGGTATTTGAACCGGCCCGAGGAGACGGCCCAGGCCATCACCGACGGCTGGCTCCATACCGGCGACGTGGCGCGGGTGGACGAGGACGGCTTCATCTTCATCGTCGACCGCAAGAAGGACATGGTCCTGCGCGGCGGCGAGAACGTCTATTGCGCCGAGGTCGAAGCCTCGATCCACCGCCATCCGGCGGTGGCCGAATGCTGCGTGTTCGGCGTTGTCGACGAGCGGCTGGGCGAGGAGGTCGGCGCCGCCATCGTGCTTCGCGCCGGCGAGAACCTTGGCCCCAGGGAGCTGCGCGCCCATTGCGAGGGGATCATGGCGCGGCACAAGATCCCCCGCTACCTGTGGTTCCTAGCCGACCCCATACCCCGCAACGCCAGCGGCAAGTTCCTCAAGCGGCAATTGCGGGAAAGCCTGTCGGTGGAAGAGGCCGGCTAAGGGTCTCCACCCCCCGCCGTGCGCAGAGCCCGGGAGACGGCCTCGAGCCCGCCCTCCAGCTCGGCCGGCGTCGGCCAACCATAGCCGATCCGGAAAAAGCGATCCGGCTGTTCGAACCAACGCCCGGGCCCGACCAAGGCGCCGTACTCCTCATAGACGGTGCGATAGAAGACGTCGGTGTCGACGCCCTCGCCCGCGCGCATACGCGGTAAAGCATACGCAACCGCCGCCGGGCGTGACCCATTCCAGCAACGGTTCGCCGTCCATCCAGGCCGCAACCCGCGCCAGGGCGTCCCTCAGGCGCCGGTCGTTTCCCTCCAGCCAGGCATCGGCCCCGGCATCGGCGTGGGCGGCGATGGCTTCGTCCACCACGCTGCCGAAGATGCCGCTCTGTTCCTTGGCGCACAGGAATCGATGGATCAGCGAAGGCGAACGCGACACGATCCACCCGACGCGGATGCCCGGAATGCCGAAGCTCTTGGGCAGCGAGCCGACGCTGATCGCGCGCTCGCTCAGAGTCGCGACCGGCGGCGGGGCCCGCGCAAGGGACATCTCCCGGTAGGTCTCGTCCACCAGGACATACGCGCCGCCGCGTTCGGCCAGCCCGATCACCTGTCGCAGGCAATCGGCGCCCAGCGCGACTCCGGTGGGATTGTGCGGCGTCGTCAGGCTGATCAGCTTGGTCTCCGGCCCGGCCATGCCGGCCGGGGCGTCGAGGTCCAAGGCGAATCCGCGATCGAAATCCAGGTCCAGGCAGTCCACGGCGCACCCCAGGACGCGGGGGGTCACGATATTATTCGTGGCGTAATTGGGCCGCTCGACGATGACGTGGTCGCCCGTTCGGAGCAGTGAGATCGCCACGATGAACAGAGCCGCCGACGCGCCGGCGGTGATCAGCACATTGTCCGGCGTCAGGCCGCCACCCGTCCGCGCGGCGATCAGCGCCCGCAGGGTCGGGTCGCCTGTGCGAGCGTCGCACAAAGTCCCTTGATCGGCCATGCCCGGCCGGCCTGGCCGCCCGGATGAACCGCGCCTGTCGCGAGGTTTCAGACTTCCTTCAGAGACCGGAGGCTAAAACTTCGATGGGTAAATCGGAGACGTGAGATGAGCGGCAAGGCCCGCGCCATCGACTGGCAGTACCTGGACCGCCCGCGCGGCGACGCTGTGGGCGTGGGCGACCTCGTCTCCGCCGCCGCCGGCGGTCTGCCGATCTACGCCGTCGTGGCCCTGGCGGACGGGCGGGCGCGGCTTCGCGACCGACAGAACGGCGCCGACCGGGTGATGGCGCTAAGCGACCTGCACTGGAAAATCCGCGAGACGCTGGACTAAAGGGGCGCGTCGGCGCGCTCCCGTGTTTACAGGCCAAAAGCAAGCGCCTATTCCCGGCGTCCGCCCCGCCCAAAGGGGGATGACCATGCCCTGGAGATCCGCCGCCGTCGCCGCCGCCGTGGCCGGCGCGGCGGGCGCCGCCCCGGTTGGCGATTGGCGCGCCGACGCTCCGGGGGCGGTCCATCGGATCACCGTCGCCGACCTGCCCAAGGTCTTCGCCACGCCCCCGGCCGGCGCCCCGGCCGCCGTCGTCTCGCAGCCGGCGGGCGCTAGGCCTTCGACCCTGCCAGGCTATTCGGTGGGCGCCTTCGCCAAGCTCGACGGCCCGCGCCAGATCCGCGTCTCTCCGGGTGGCGACATCTTCGTGGCGGAAACCGACCAGGGACGCATCCGCGTCCTGCGCGCCGCCGACGGGGCGCGGACGGCGGCCGGCGTCTCGACCTTCGCCGAAGGCCTGGACCGGCCGTTTGGCATCGCCTTTTACCCGTCAGGAGATCCCCGCTGGGTCTATGTCGCCACCGCCAACTCCGTGGCGCGCTACCCCTATCGCGCCGGGGACCTCAAGGCGCGGGCGCCGGCCCAGACCATCGTGGCCAGGCTCGCCGCCACCACGCGGGGC
>JACDGF010000032.1 GCA_013815405.1 Caulobacteraceae bacterium
AGAACGCCCGGCGCGCTGCGCAATGCGGCGGCTCCGCGCACCCGGCTCTTGCCAGCCACCACCAAGAAGGATCAGATCAACCCCGGACTCTCATTATGACTGGATGAGAAACGGGGGTCAGGTCAGGGAGAGGGACTTGGCACCGGCATTGGCGCCGGCGCGGAGTCGGCTGGCGCCTGGTCTGGGTACACTATCTGTGCGGCGGCGGAGCCAAGGCCAATGCCGCTCAGCACCGCGCCCGCCGCAACCTACCAGGAAGCCATTCCTCTGGGCCAAGAGCGGCGGTCCGACGTCTTCTTCATCCAGGGAGGCCCTAAAAAACTCGAAACTGCCGACTAATTCCGCCCTAGCAGAACTCGATCGGAGGGCTAACGCACCTTGCAGCTATTACCAAGAGACGCAGTCAAACGAGCCAGCTTGTTTGAACGCACACTATCGCCCCGAGCCGGTGACCTTGAGCGAGCTGTTGGAATAGGGGAAGGGTGCGCATTCAAACGGCCAAGAGGCCGCGCCCAACCCGCGGCCCAATACTTCTTCGACAGTGCCGAGGAGACCCATCGGCCGCCGTACGACGCAGCGTGTAATGGGAACAAACTGGCCCTCCCTGGGTTCATGTGTCGCATTCAGGAGAGAGACCCCCATGTCCGGCACCGAAACGCTCACGGAAATCTACATCGACGAGCTTCGCGACCTATGGTCGGCGAACGATCAGATGACCGGCGCCCTGAAACAACTTTCGCAGAAGGCCGGCAATCCCAAACTAAAGGCCATGCTCGAAAGGTCGGTGGGGGGAGTGGCCAAGCACACTGAAGTCTTGAAAAGCCTCATTGACGCCAACGACGGCAAACACTCCAAGGATCATTGCAAGGGGATGGAGGGTCTTGTGGCGGAGGCCAGGAAGCACGCCATCGACGCCCACATCAAGGACGATGACGCCCGCGACGTGATCATCGTGGCCCAGTACCAGCGCATGTCTCACTACGGGCTGGCGGGCTTCGGCACGGCCGAAGCTTATGCCCGGGCCCTGGGGCGGTCAGGGGACGAAGCCAGGCTGAAGGCCATGACCGGCGAGATCTATCAGGCCGACGAGTTCGCGACCGCGCTCGCCGAACAGTCGGTCAATTTGGCGGCTAAGCGCGGGTAACCGCTTCGCCGGGCGGGCTTGCGGTCCGGTCGGGGCTGATCATCTTCTTAGCCAGCCCGGACCCGACCCGCACCCTTCCCGTGTTTGGAGATTTTTACGAATGCAACTTCCCAGAGGCGCCACGGTCGCCGTCGCTGATGGTGAACGGCTCAACCTGTTTCGCAACAGCGGCGATGAAACCAATCCCAAGCTGACAGCGCTGCCGACGCCGCACATCCAAAGCGCGAACAAGGGATCGGGCGGGCGGCATGAAAACAGCTCTGCCAACCCCGACCACAACCAGGTCGATGAGGACGGTTTCGCGGCGGGTATCGCCCAGTTGCTCAACCGGCGGGTGATGGACGGGAAGATCACCGGCCTTGTCGTCATCGCCGCGCTGCGCACGCTTGGTGAGTTGCGCAAGCACTATCACCAAACCCTGTCGGCCAAGCTCGTCGGCGAGATCGCCAAGGACCTCACCGGCCATCCGGTGCAAGATGTTGAGAAGGCGATCGCCGCTGCCTGATCGGGCGCCACATGAGCAGAGCGAGCGGCTGCCCGGGGCCAGACGATGAGCGGTTTAGGCAGGCGCCAGAAAGTGCTAGCCGTTCCGCGCCCGGCTATGAAGCATCTCCGTCGGCCGAAAGGCGTCCAGCCAGGGTAATTACCGCCGCGGGATTGGGCAAGCCCAACCTCCTGGCGAAGGCATTTCCAACCCGTCTGTGCGCCCTGGTCGAGATCGAAGCCCAGACTGGGCTAGGCCATCGCCATCCTGGGAACTGATAGCATCGCCGGACGGGCGAAATGGGTGTCGTTGGCGAGTTGCGCCGGGCCGCCCGGGTGGGCGCCGAAGCTGGCCATGGCGGCGATGAACGGGTGGGCCCCCGGGGCGGTCAGCGTCGCATCCGTCGCAGCGGGGTCGTGGACGAGGACTTTGCCGTTGCCATCGTTGGCTACGACAAAGGTCGAGGTATGATAGTCCCCGACCAGGTTGATGTGCGCGGTGTGGATACCGTCTGTCACGGTCAGCACCCCGCCGGTGTGCGAACCGTTGTCCACGAAGCTCGCCTGGCCCGCCTTCCCGGTGAACTTGATGTCGGCAAGATCGAGGAAGGTCCCGCCTGCCTGGGAAAAGCCGATGATGGTGGCGGTGTAGGCCTGGGACTTGGCCAATTCCAGGGTCCCGCTCGAACCGGTGAAGGCGACGTCCTGATTGAAGCTGGACATGAACTCCAGGCTTCCGGCGGCGATCGCGGCCGAGCCCTTGCCGTTCACCGCCTCATAGTCGATCAGGGTTCCGCCGTTCGCCTCCAGCAGGCCGGTGTTCTTGACCTTGGCGGTGATGGTGAGCGCTCCGGCCCCGTCGGCGGCGATCACACCGCTGTTGGTCACCGCGCTCTGGATCAGGATGCCGCCCGAGCCGAGCGCGCGGATTTCGCCGGCGTTGATGATCGCGGTCGAACCGGTGTCGATGGTCAGGCCGGTCGCGCCGGGTTCCTCGATGAAGCCTTTGGACTGGTTGACCAGGGTCATCTGGCCGCCGCCGATCTGGCCGTCGCCAGCGATGGTGTTGTCGACGTTGCTCAAGGTGTCGGAGAAGGTGGGGCCGGTGATCAAGCTTCCGGGGACATCGGCGAGCGAGAGGCTCCCGCCTCCCTGCAGGGTGAGATTGCCGGACACCACCAGGGCCGACCCAGAGGAGGTTCCCGCGAGCGCGATCGCGCCTGTATTGTCGATCACGCCCGTGGCGGCAAGGGAATCGCCGTCGATCACCTTCAACTCGCCCTGGTTGTGCACGGTGGAGCCGGAGCCATCGAGGGCCGAGCCTCCGGAAGCCTCGACCACCCCCGTGCCGGCGGTGTTCAACGTACCGCCTATGATCATCGCGCTTTCCAGGCGCACGATGGAGCCTGTCGCGGCCTTGATCACGCCGCCGCCGGATCCGTCTACCGTGGTGGCCGCGATGTCGAGCCCCGCCGCGCCGCGGCTCTCTTCCGCGTGAGTTCCTGCTTATGAGCGAGGTGATGGCCGATAACGCACCCGGCGGCCGCGCCCAAAAGAACGTGGTGATGGGCGTAGTGGCCCGCGACGCCGCCGACCAACGCGCCCTTTACGCAACCTTTGGCGTCAGCGGATCCGGCTCCGACCGACACGGCGAGGGCTAGAATGATGGCGGCGGTTTTCATTTCCGGTTCCTTTGGATGAGAAAGATGCGCCGGAACGCGCCCAACTAAGCGAAAGTTCCAGCACTACCGCCTATGCAGCAGGGCGATCGAGACGACCCTAACGGGCGGAAGACTTGTGTTCGGCGTTTCCTCCGTGACGTTCAGCGGCGGCGCTGTGCCGGAGCGCGCACAACGGAACCGCCAGAAAGTTGCCAGGTCGGTTGGGCGACCCGGATCGACCGGGCGAAGCAAGGCCCCCTGATCACAACCTAGGTCACCAGCCACTGGACCCTCCTCGCCCCGACGTGGGGATCGAGATCGGGGCGGCGATCCTCATCGTCCTGGTCGCATGCCTGGTGGCCAAGCTGGTCAAGTCCGACGACCCGCCGTCCCCATGGCCGAGTGAATTACCCGCCGCAGGCGCGGGATACGTAAGCCGTCTTTGATCTCCTGCGCGACAGGAGCCCACCAAAAAAGGGGTCGGCGCAGGATTGAAGTCCGTGCCCGGGCCCAGGAGAGACATTTATCCGCTCCTACCAAGGAGCCGCGTATTCGTTTCCCGAGTCCAGTCGGCCCAGCAACGATGTCCGTGGGGACCGATGTGGGTGCCTGGTGGGCAGGGGCCAAAATCGCTCGCGCAAGCGTTCAGCGACAGTATTGCGGCGAGGGCGACAAGGGATTTAACAAGCACGTGCATGACGTGGATCCTTCACTTGCTGTCCCGCGTTCCCCGAAATACAAGCGGAGCCGCCGGACAGTCAACCCACGACGGTCTCAGAGCCTGACCCAAAGGCGCTGGTCCGGAGGTTCGTGTCGTGATTCACCGGCTTGCTGCCTGGGCGCAGCTAGGCACATGGCGCGAAGTTGCGTTGTGAGTCCGCGTCCGGCGAGGTGGGCGCTGACCGCCTCATACCCCTCCATGGAGAGTCGGCTCGCCGACAAGCATTCCATAGGTTGCCTCGCTCATGGTGATCGTGTCCCCTCCGAGCCCGCCCTACCTCAGGCTGTCACGGAGCCGACGCGCCGGGGTCCCGCCACGACGCCGCGGAACGCGGGCCGCCGACGCGACGCTACCGTCGGCGAGGCCCTCGACAAGCCGCCGGGCGATGATTCCACGCGAGCCCCGTTCCCAATGGTCTGGCCCGTCATCTTGGGTTGCTATCCATCCGGGAAGCGGCAACAGCAGGTGTTCGGCCAAGCCCTGCAGAAGAGGTTCATAGGTTGCGCGCACGGCGGCCAGGGTCTCGGGGGCCTGTTCGCCCCCGTTCCATGCCAAGCCGACTTTTTCGAAAGACAGCATCATGCTGGCGTAGTCGTCGTCAGTCAGACGCGGCGGGTCGATCGACTTGATAGGAGACACCTGTAGCGACCGCGCCAACTCGACGATGACCCCCCGAAGCATGGCGAAGGTCATGCGAGCCTGAAGCGGCTTGATATCCTCGACTCCAATGAGGATCAGAGTGCAAGTGTCCATGATGGCGGCGAGCGCGCCCAACCACGACTGGTCGTCGTGTTGCGAGCGGTAATAGGCGAGCATCGGGTAGGAGAGATGGCTCTCCAGGAGATCCGCTCCCCAGATCTCCCACACCCGCAATAGGTCGTCGACCTTGTCCAACCCGCCGCTCTCCGCGTGGCGGCAAAGCATGGTCGTCGCGGTGGGCGGCGAGCCGGCCCGGCCGTCCAGCTGGATGACGTGGGCTTCCCGGCGGGAGAACAGTTGATAGAGCACCGGCAGATAGCCGATGACGATGGCGATCAGGCCGAACCCGGCGCCGGCCTCGAACACGGCCAAGGCGCGAGCCCAGGAGGTCTGGGGTACGACATCGCCATAGCCCAAGGTGAAAAAGGTGACCCCGCTCATGTAGATCTGTTCGCCGAGGTCTGAGGTGGCACCCTGGCCATGGCCTTCCTGGGCGACCCACTGGAGGAGGCCGAAGGCTATGATCAGGCTCACCGCCCACAGGGAGAACAGCAAGGTCATCGACAGGGCGCCGAAGATGCTGAGGAACCGCTCTCTGCGCGCACCGGCCGGTGTCGCCCGCGCAAGACGGGTCCACGTGGCCCAGGTGGCGCGGAAGTATATACCCGTCAGCCGCCACCGCCGACTGACGCGCCGAGGCAGCAACATGACCTCGAACGCGTCCTGGAGGACGAAGGCGAGCACGAGGAAAGCCAGGAGAAGAGCCAGCAGCGCGGTCATAGACGGAATCCTGATTTTGGGGCGTGATCGCATACCCATCCCCACCGGGACCAATGGCTCATTCGCTTGACCGTTCCGGATGATCGTGCTGCCACAATGCCCCGTCCGCGACTCAGTACGTCCGCGCAGGCGATCGGGCGGCGGTCCGCGACCTTGGAGCCCGCAAACGGAAATGGCCCTCCCTGGCCGCCCCTGAGTCAGCGCGCCCCAATCATGCCGAGTCTGGGCTGGCGCACGCACCTTCTGCGGGTGATCTCTCGCGCGCGGCGTGACAGAGCGCGCGAAGTTGTCGGGAAATCGCCTGTCCGGAAATCTACGCCTGGGCGTCGGCGAAGCCTTCCCGAACCAGTT
Organism: Caulobacteraceae bacterium; assembly: GCA_013815405.1. Classification (GTDB taxonomy): domain Bacteria; phylum Pseudomonadota; class Alphaproteobacteria; order Caulobacterales; family Caulobacteraceae; genus Acaudatibacter. Next base: position 5,840 of record JACDGF010000032.1, read on the forward strand.
GGATTCGGATCGAGGTGAAGTCCTCATGTTCGCCGGATCGGGCGAAGTTGGAATGCTAGTTGGACGATGGTGGGTTCACTGGTCATCGTGCTGGACCGTCACTGACGCTCTGTCAGCGCACACCACTATCGGCGTTTGGTGGCGCCGGGAGACGCAATAGCCGTGGCCGCTGGCGGGCGCCCGCGCTTGCACTCGGATCAAATCCGAACCGCATCGCCATCACCGCCACGAATGCGGCGATGACAAGCAGGCCCACAATCATCCAGACGAGCGGCATCAAGGTGGCCCTTCGTTGGGCTCGGACCTCCTCGCCCGGTGGACCTGGGCGCTGGCGAGCTGGGCTTCGATATCGTCGTCCGGTACCAGTGCGGACAACTCGGCCATGGCCGCACTTTTGTCCGCGCCGCTGTGCGCAGTGTCGCACCGCTGTTCGCAGGCCTGCTGGTTTTGCGCCAGCCGGCACCGACCAGGGCCGGATCCAGCGATCCATCGCTGAATCTCTCTAACAAACCGCCCGTGATCGCGCGCCTGACCAGGCTGTCGACGCACCCGTCACGGCGGGCGAATTCCCGGATCGCGATCCCGATCACCGCGCGCGCCTGGTCGAACAGAAACCCCTCTCCGCGCTCCCCGCCAACGGTGGGCCGCGAATAACGTATCAGGGTTCTTCCGTTCACCGTCCTCGGCGCCAGGAAGGGATTCGCCCGCGAGTCAGGCAACCCCTCGCCTCTCGCACCGTTGATCCAGGTCCGGAACTTCAGGCGAAGGGCCTTGCATGACCGAATCGTTCGAGCCCTCGCCTGGGCTGCGGGGCGACGCTCCCGCCGCAGCGACTTCGCATGGTCTGTCGGACCGCAAGGAGCTCGCCTTCATCTCCGTCGAACGGACCCGGATGCCGATGGTTGTCACCGACCCTCGCCAGGCCGACAACCCGATCGTTCTGGCGAACGCGGCCTTTCTTGATCTTTCGGGCTATCGGGCCGACGAGATCATCGGACGCAATTGCCGCCTTCTTCAGGGGGAGGACACCTGCAAGACGGCTATCGCCGAGATTTCCGAGGGCGTCGCGAAGGAGCGCGAAGTCAACGTCGAGATTCTCAACTATCGCAAGGATGGTTCCAGCTTCTGGAACCAACTGCATCTGAGCCCCATCCACGATGACGAGGGGCGACTGATCTACTATTTCGGGTCGCAGCTGGATGTGACCCACCGCCGGAGAATGGAAGCCCTCGAGGCGGCGGAACGGCGCCTCCTGGAGGAGGTCGATCATCGGGCGATGAATGCCTTGGCCACCGTGGACAGCATCGTGCGGCTGACGAAGGCGCATACCGTCGCGCTCTACGCCGCGGCGGTGCAACGCCGCGTCCATTCACTGGCGAAAGCCCACCACATTCTCTCGCGATGGCGGTGGAGGGACATACCCTTGGCCTCCCTGATCCAGGGCCAGATCGAGCCCTTCGCCAAGGGGCGGGTGGACATGCGGGGACCCGAGGTCTTCTTGGAGGCGCCGATCGTGCAACCGCTTTCCCTGGTCGTCCATGAGCTCATCGCCAATGCGGTGACTCATGGCGCTCTTACCCAGCCGACAGGCTCACTTCGCGTTCATTGGTCGCGGGACGTCGAGCGGCGCCGGCTGGAACTGGACTGGCACGAGACCGGAGGCCCCGCGCCGGCGATCGATCCGCCTTCCGGATTGGGGGCCACGATGATCAAGAAGCTCGTCGACCGCCAGCTTCAGGGCAGGCTCAGCCGAACCTGGGCGCCGGACGGACTGAAGGCGCACCTGTCGCTTCCGATGGCGGCTTGAGAGCGCCCATGGGACGCAATACGACGGTTGCCCTAGCGAGCCTGGCGGCGGTTCTCACGTCCGCGTGCGCCTCGACCCGCGCCGCTCCGACCCTGCTCGTTCTCGCGCCTGCCCCGGGATCACCGGCCCCGCACCGCGGCATGCTCTACGCCGATTGCATCGGTCAGGCCGCGGCCCTGGGCCGATACGATCGCGACAGCGATAGCGGAACGCACCTGCTCAGGTTCATGTGCTCGGGCCCTTCAGCCCGGGCCCTCTACGTCGAACTTGGGCCATGGAGCGCGGCCCGGCACTCGGAATGGGTGGCCGGTTCGCGCACCTGGCGCTCCACCGGCAAGGTGATCAGGAACCTCTTCGGTGTGGACTACTGCTCCACGGACGGAGTGCGGGACTATCAATGTGTCATCGTTCTCAACGTCGGAAGCTTCCTCGCCGGGTGAAGAGATCGCGGCGCCCGATCCAGACGCGGAACGGCGGGCGCCACGCGTGAGTTAGGCGTGCGGGAAAGCCGGGTCGGTGCGAACGGCGATCCCTTGGACCGGAAGGGCAGGGCGGATGGCGACGCGGCGGTGCGAAGGAAAGTCTCGGCCGTCGAGGGACAGGCGCGTGGGACGAGGCGCGAGAGGTGGGGGCTATTTCGACATTCTGGTCGCCGCCGGATGGGCGGCGCTGATGTTCGCCGCCCTGGCCGATCGCGGGACCGGGTCGCCCGGGTCTGGACTCCCTGTCGATCGATCCCGGGGACGCTCGGCCGACAGCCCAGCGGAAATCCCCCTGCGGGGCTGGAAAGACGTGTTGCTGCGGGTCTGGCGGGAGTTCAACGCTGACAACATCACCATCATCGCCGGCGGGGTGACATTCAGCGTATTGCTGGCGATCTTTCCCGCCCTGGGCGCCTTCGTCGCGCTCTACGGCTTGGTCGGCGACGTGAACGATGTCCCCGGTCAAATCCAATTTCTGAGTGTCTTGCTTCCCCATGACATGGTGAAATTCGTAGGCGGGGAGATGATCCGCTTGGCGCGCGCGCGCAGCGGCGGCTTGTCACTGGCGCTTATCGTGGGTTTGCTCGTTTCGTTCTGGAGCGCCAACGGCGCGATGAGGGCGGTGATGGTGGGATTGAACGTGGCTTACGAAGAGCATGAGAAGCGTGGATTTCTCAAGGCCACCCTGACATCCCTGGCGTTCACGTTCGGCCTTCTCGTCTTCGGGGCGGCGACGATCACCGCCCTGGGCGCGGGTTCGGTGGTCGCCGCTTTTCTTGGCAAGGACGCTGAACTCGTGTTCAACATCCTTCGTTGGCCGCTGCTGGTTCTGGCCTTCGCGGCTGGCCTCTCGATTCTCTATCGGTTTGGACCGAGCCGGCAGATGGCGCGGTGGCGCTGGATCACCTGGGGAAGCGCCGCGGCCACTGCGCTTTGGCTCCTAAGCTCCGTTGCGTTTTCCTTCTATGTTGGGCGGTTCGCCCACTACGACCGTACCTACGGCTCCCTCGGAACCGTCATCGGATTGATGGTGTGGATCTGGCTCTCCGCCATCATCGTGCTGGCGGGCGCGGAAATGAACGCTGAACTTGAACACCAGACGGCGGTTGACTCGACGACCGGCAACGCTCTGCCCCTGGGCGCGCGCGGGGCAAAGATGGCCGACACTGTCGCTGGCTGACGAAGGAGACCGTGGGCTCCGCCGCATGAGGCCCGGGTCTTCGAAAGCATTACGGACCTCGATGAGCGAGTTCGAACGCCAACTCTTGGCTCGCATCCAGTTCCTGGCGGAAAAGGGTCTATGGCATGGAGAACTCCCTGACCCGCGGGTCAGCGCCTAGGCAAAAAGACCCGCATTTCTCCGTGAGCCTCGGCGGCGAGGCCTTCTTCGTGGTCGGCCTCATTCTAGGGCGAGCCGGCCGGCCCGGCGGTTCGACACACCCGTTGGTGTTCAACCTGCCCGATCAGTGTAACGGATGCGCGGAAGGTCTGTACGGCAAACTCCAATCGACGATCGCCAAGCGGAATCTTGCCCTACGGGGATCGCTCAATCAGGTGCTGCAGCGATTCGACTCGGGATCGGAGGCGCGCCGATATGGCAGGCGCGCCGTTGAGGACGATTGGGTCCTCCCCCTTCGACCGCAACAGCTCATCTCCCCGGCAACAAGAGGCAGGCTCCCGCTTGTCAGCCAACATTTCGATCCAATCAACACCCGCCAATGCCCTGAGCTAGGGCACTGAACCACACGCGTGCGCGGGGTGGCGGCAGCCACGCCTGTAGGCGGACGCTCTCAACTTCCGCCATGAGTCAATTCCTGCCGCCGCCGGGCGGAAACGTCAATTTTCGGGTTTGCTCGATTCCCGCCGTCAGGCCACTGCCAAAGATCGAACCCCGCTGAGTGCCTTGTCGCCACGCCGCCACCGAAGCCCAAGCGTGCGATTTCGGCTCCTGGCTAGATGACAGTGAGACATGTTGCCCGACGAGCCGCTCGCGAGAGACAAGTATCGGAATTTCGATACCCCTCGCCCCTTCCCCGCGTTGCCCCCTTACCCAATCCCCCCCACCAGCCGGCGGCCTTCGGCGGCCTGCCAGATCAACAGGGCCGGGGCGCCGATGACGAGGTCGCGCGCGCGTTTCAGGAGCGAGACGGCCAGGGACATCTCGGGGGTGAGGCCGAAGAGGGGGCCGACGAGGGCGTAGGTCGCCTCCTGGACGCCCACCCCCATGGGGGCGACGAAGGCGGCGCTGCGCACGGCGCAGACCAGGGCCTCCAGGGCCAGGATCGCCGGCAGGCCGACGCCGACCCCCGCCACCTTCAGCGCCAGCCATACCCCGGCGGCGCTGGCGATCCACGCCGCCAGATGGCAGGCGACCGCCCAGGCGAGCGCGGCGGGCCGGTCGTAGAGGGCGTTCACCGCCCGACCGAAGTCGGCGACCCGCTTCGCCGCGCCCGGGCCGAACCGGGCGACCAGGCGCTCGATGGGGCCGGCTCCGCGCCTTTGCACAGCGATCAGGGCCAGCGCCCCGGCGGCGGTGAGCCCCAGTCCGACGAGCCCCGCCCCGACCAGGGGCCCGTGAGCCCCACCCTCGCCCAGCCGCGCGGCGAGCATGGCCACGCCCAGGCCGGTGAACCCGATCTGGGCGATGAGCTCGGTGGTGACGTCGACCACGGTGGTGGAGGAGGCCAGGGTGGGGGTGAGCCCCTGCAGCACCGCGGCGCGGGCCCCGATCACGAAGCCGCCGAGCTGGGAGAAGGGCAGCAGTTCGGAGGCCGAGTCGCGCAACACCCGCGACCACACGAAACTCCTCCAGCGGCGCGCCGGCATTCCGGGGGCCAGGAGGAACCAGGCCGTGCCCAGCAGGCCGAAGGGGACCGCCGACCACAGGCAGAGCACGCCCAGGCCCCGCCAGCCGATCGCCGCCAGGGACGAAAAGACCGCGCCGAAGCCGATCCAGCCGACGACGCCCGTCGCGACCG
>JACDGF010000472.1 GCA_013815405.1 Caulobacteraceae bacterium
GGCCGCGGCGCCGGTGAAGCCCGCTCCCCGGCCGAAACCCACCCCCGTTCCGGTGAAGCCCGCCCCGGCGGTGAAGCCCCAACCCGCCAAGCCCGATTTCAGCCTCGACGCCTTGCAGGCCAGCATCGCCAAGGCGGCTCGCTCCGCCTCGCCGAAACCGGCCTTCGCCCGCCGGGGCCCGGCCCGGGCGGAAACCGCGCCCCAGGCCCGGGTCGCCGCCGGTCAGGGGGTCTCGCAGAGCGATCTGCAGGGCCTGCAGCAACTGCTGGAACGCCTGTGGAATCCCAACTGCGCCGTCGCGGGCGCCGACACCGTGGTCGTGCCGGTCAAGTTCCAGGTCGCCGACGACGGGCGGGTGATCGGCCGGGTCACCGAGGGAGGGCGCGAATCCTCGTCCGATCCGGTGGTGTTCGCCGCCGCCCGCCGGGCCATCGACGCGGTGCATCAGGCGGCCCCTTACGCGGAGGCTTATCGCGGCAAGAGCTTCACAGTCAATTTCGACGCCGGCAAGGCCTGCGCGGGACGGTAGGACATGGCCAACCCTCTGATTTACGGAACCCCGATGCGCCCATTCACTCTCGTCCTCGCCTTCTGCCTCGCCGCCGTCGCCCTCGTCGCCCCGCGCGCCATGGCGGAGATCGTGGTCAATGTCGACCAGGGGGCGACCGCGCCCCTGCCCATCGCCATCCCCGCGATCCGCGGCGCGCCGGTGGGGGCCCAGATCTCCCAGGTGATCATCGCCAACCTCGAGCGCTCGGGGCTTTTCCGGCCGCTCGATCCGGCCAGCTTTCCGGACGCCCCGGCCGACGTCAACCTGCAGCCTACCTTCGATGGCTGGAAGGCGATCAGCGCCCAGGCTCTCCTGACCGGTCAGGCGAGCGAGACGGACGGGCGCCTGAGGGTGGATTTCCGGCTCTGGGACGTCTACGCCGGCGAGCAGCTCCTGGGCCTGCAGTTCACCGCGACCCCGGAGAACTGGCGGCGGGTGGCGCACAAGATCTCGGACGCCGTCTATGAGAAGCTGACCGGCGAAAAGGGCTATTTCGACACGAGGGTGGTGTTCGTCGCCGAAAGCGGATCCCGCGCCAAGCCCGTCCGCCGCCTGGAGATCATGGATCAGGACGGGGCCAACCCCAGCTACCTCACCGACGGCTCCTATCTGGTGTTCACCCCGAGGTTTTCCGGCTCCAGCCAGGAGATCACCTACATGGCGCTGCGGCCGACCGGCTCGAATATCTACCTCCTGAACATCGAGACAACCCGCCAGGAGACCCTCGGCCACTTCCCCGGCATGGTGTTCTCGCCGCGCTTCTCGCCGACCGGGCGCAAGGTGGTGTTCTCGGTGGAGAAGGCCGGCAATTCGGACGTCTATGTGATGGATCTCGTCACTCACGCCACCACCCGCCTGACCTCGGACCCGGCGATCGACACCTCGCCGTCCTTCTCGCCCGACGGCGGCCAGCTGGTGTTGAATTCCGACCGGGGCGGGTCACCCCAGCTTTATGTGATGAGCGCGGACGGCTCGGGCACGCGCCGCATCTCCTTCGGCTCGGGCCGCTACACCGCCCCGGTGTGGAGCCCGGACGGCAAGCTGATCGCCTTCACCAAGCAGGAGGGTGGGGAGTTCCACATCGGCGTCATGCGCCCCGACGGGTCGGGCGAGCGCCTGCTCACCACCAGCTACCTCGACGAAGGGCCCACCTGGGCGCCCAACAGCCGGGTGATCATGTTTTCCCGCCAGGGCCAGGGAACGGGAGTCCATCTTTGGACCGTGGACGTCTCCGGCCGCGTTCTCCGCCCCGCGCCCTATAACCTGGCCGCATCCGATCCCGCCTGGTCGCCGCTGCTGCCGTAGGGGCGCGCTGCAAGGTTGCAGCCACAGGCTAGAGGCGGCGCCTCGATGGAGCGTGGCGCCGGGGGTTGATCGGCTAAGCTGATGCTCGGCCCGAACAAGGTTCCGTCAAGGTGAGCGACGCACTGACCGACCCCATCGACGCCTATTGGACACTCTAGCGTGCCCGCCCCACCGGGTCGGGGATGGGCGCCATGGCGGCCCCTGCGGGCGAGCCCGCCGACGGGCGGGGGTAGGACTCGTAGGCCCCCGTCGCCCGAACGGGCCCGCGTGCGGCGTATCCGCCGGCGTAACCGTAGGCGCCGCGTTTGAGGTCGGCGGGCAGGGTGATGGGGGCGGAGCCGCCGGCGAGGCGGGCGCGGTAGACCTGGGTGGCTTCGAGGACGCGCATGACGTAGTCGCGGGTTTCGGAGAAGGGGATGCATTCGATGAAGTCGACCGGGTCGGTG
>JACDGF010000473.1 GCA_013815405.1 Caulobacteraceae bacterium
GGCCAGGACCAGCAGGCCGGCCACGGCGGCGACGCCCGCCGCGCCGCGGATGGCCAGGGCCAGGGACTCGAAGAGGTCGGCGGCGGCTTCCAGGGCGTCGCGCACGCTGATCACGTTCACCTCTGGAAACCCCCCGCCCAGGGCGAGGGTGGCGCGGCGTTCCTCCGCTCGCGTGGCCTTGGCGATCGCCACGTCGGCGAGGTTCGCCCCGGCCAGGGCCGCCGGATCGATCACGATCGGGAAGCTCGTCCCGAAACCGGCGAAATCGACCTTGCGCAGGACGGCCACCCGGGCGTCGATCTCGCGCCCGAGGACAGCCAGGGTGATGATGTCGCCGACCTTCACGTCGGCGCCCTTGGCGGCGTCGGTGGCAAGGGCGACCAGCGGCGGCCCGTCGTAGTTCGCTGGCCACCAGCGGCCGGTGATGATCCCGGCCCCGGCGGGCGCCGGCCCGATCGCCGACAGGGAGATGTCGTTGTCATAGGCCCATCGGTCGGCGGCGCCGATCCGCCCGCGCTCGACGGCCTGGCCACGCACACGCACGATGCGCCCGGTGGCGAAGGGCGCGCGCAGATAGTCCCTGGGCGTCAGGGGCCGGCCGAAGGCGCGGGCCAGGGCGGCGTCGAACGTCGCCGCCCGCTCGGCCGGAATGCCGGTGAACACCAGGGCCGGAGCGGTGTGCGGCGCGACCCGCGTCACCTGGGCCAGCAGGCTCGACTGGATCAGCACCACCGCGGCGAGCAGGGCGACGCCCAGGCCGATGGCAGGGGTGGCCGTGCGCGCCGCCGACCTTGGGCCCGCCAGATTGGCCAGGCCGATGTGCAGCCAGCCCGAAGCGGTGCGCCGCAAACCCCCTGCCGCCCGGGCCGCGCCCGCGCCCAGCAGCCAAAGCAAGGCGAACCCCAGGGCCACCCCGCCGATCATCGCCGCCGCGGCCAGGGGGGTGGGGGCGGTGGCGACGGCCAGGGCGGCCAAGGCCAAGGCGGCGACGCCGGCGACGACGGCCTCCAGGCCCAGAACCGGCCGACGCGATAGATCGTGGCGGAACAACGCCGAGGGCGGTGTGGCGCGGGCCCTGGCCAGGGGAATCAGGCAGAAGGCGGCCGCCGACAGCAGGCCGAAGGCGGCCGCCTTGGCCAGCGCCCAGGGATAGAGGGCGAACAAGGCCGGGACCGGCAGCCTGTCCTTGGCCCATGCGCCGACCGCCAGCGGAGTCGCCGCGCCCAGGGCGACGCCGATGGCCACGCCCAACAGCGCCAGCAGGCCGATCTGGGCAAGATAGAGATTGCGCACCAGGGCGCCGTCGGCGCCGAGGGTCTTGAGCACGGCGATGGACGGCTTGCGGGTCTCGAGATAGGCCCCGACCGCCCCGAAGACGCCCAGGCCGCCGGCGACCAGGGACGCCAGGCCGATGAACCCCAGGAAATATTCCAGCTGATCGATCAGGCGCCGCACCCCAGGGGCGGCGTCGTAGCGGTCGCGCACGCGCGGCGCGGAGCCTGGGGAGGTTTTGCGCAGGGCCGCCTTCAACCTCGCCTTGGCCGCCGAGAGGCGCTCGCCGGGCGGGACGGCGATGCGCGCGGTCTCGGCGAACGGCAGGCCGGGCGCGAGGAAACCGCCAGCCTCCACCGTGCTCGTGCGCGTCAGAACGCGCGGGCCCAGCGCGAATCCGCGCGACAGCCGGTCGGGCTCCGAAATCAGCACCGCCCGCGCGATCGCCGGAACATTGCCTACCAGGAAACGGTCGCCGAGCTTCAGACCCAGGCGATCCAGCAATTCCTTTTCCACCGCCGCGCCCCGGGCGTCGCCGCTGGGGGTCAGGGCCTGGGCCAGGCTCGCGCCGCCGGCCAGTTCGACCCGGCCGGCCAGGGGATAGCCGGCGCTGACGCCGCGCAACTCCACCAGCCGCCGCTCGCCCGAGGGGGCCTGGGCCATCGCCTGCGCGCCGGCGGCGTAGGAGACCCGCCCGACGGTCTCCAGTGCGGCCCGCTCGGCCGGCGTGAACCGTCGCTGCCTCACGGTGACCGAAAGATCGCCGCCGAGGATTTCCCGCGCCTGCGAGGCCAGGCCCTGGCGGAAGGCCTCGGCGGTCGATCCGGCCGCCGCGATGGCCGCGACGCCCAACGCAAGGCAGGCCAGGAAGATCCGAAAGCCTCGCACCCCGGCCCGCAGTTCGCGGCCGGCCAGGCGCAGAAAGAGCGGCGCCATCAGGCTTCCGGGCCGAGGGCGCCGTCGGCCATCGCCACCCGCCGGTCGGCGCGGGCGGCGAGCGCCGCATCGTGGGTGACCACCACCAGGGC
>JACDGF010000474.1 GCA_013815405.1 Caulobacteraceae bacterium
TAGGCGATCTGCTCGCCGAACCCGGCGGCCATGCCGGCCACCTGGGTGTCGAACAGCGGCCGCGGCATGGCCTGCAGATTGTTGAAGATTTCCACATCCTGCCGGGCGGCGTGGAACACCTTCTCGATGCGAACGTCGCGTAGGATCTCGAGAAAGGGCGTGAGATCGATGTCCGGGGCCAGGGGATCGATCACCGCCTCGGCGCCGGGCGCCGCGGCCTGGATCAGGCACAGCCGGGGCCAATAGGTGGTCTCACGCATGAATTCGGTGTCGACGGCGACGAACGCCTGGCCTCGCACGCGATCGCAAAACCCGGCCAAGTCGGTGGTGGTGGCGATCGGCGTCATCGGCTAGCTATTGCGCCGGGCGGACGCGAGTCGGCAAGGAAGATTGCCCGGCGCGGGCCCGGTTCGTCCGCTCTGATGATTTTGGATCGCCGGCGGATGATCGATCGACCCAACGGTCTTACCTACGCCCAGGCGGGGGTCGACATCGACGCGGGCGCGGCCTTGGTCGAACGGATCAAGCCCCTGGGGCGCGCCACCCGGCGTCCGGGCGCGGACGCCGCCTTGGGGGGCTTTGGCGCCCTCTTCGATCTCAAGGCGGCCGGGTATCGCGATCCCCTTCTGGTCTCCACCACCGACGGCGTGGGCACCAAGCTCAAGATCGCCATCGATACGGGTCTCCATGACGGGGTCGGGGGCGACCTGGTGGCCATGTGCGCCAACGATATCCTGGCCCAGGGGGCGGAGCCGCTTTTCTTCCTCGACTATTTCGCCACCGGCCGGCTCGATGTCGACGCCGCCGCGCGGGTCGTCGCGGGGATCGCCCGGGGTTGCCAGGAGGCCGGCGCCGCGCTGATCGGCGGCGAGACGGCCGAGATGCCCGGGATGTACGCCGACGGCGACTACGACCTCGCCGGATTCTGCGTCGGCGCCGTGGATCGCGCCGGCGTTCTGCCGCGCCTGCACGATCAGAGGGCGGGCGATCTGATGATCGCGCTGGCCTCGTCGGGACCCCACGCCAACGGCTATTCCCTCATCCGTCGCGCGGTCGAGCGTTCCGGACTGGCCTGGACCGCGCCAGCGCCGTTCGCCCAGGGCGGGACCCTCGCCGAAGCCTTGATGGTCCCCACCCGCATCTATGTCGCAAGCGTCCTGCCCCTGGCCAAGGCGGCGCTGCTGAAAGGCGCGGCCCACATCACCGGCGGCGGCCTGATCGAGAACCCGCCGCGCGCACTCGCCGGGGGCCTCGCGCCCCGCTTCGACTGGAACGCGTGGCCGCTTCCGCCGGTCTTCCGATGGATTCAGGAAATCGCCGGCGTGTCCGACCACGAACTTCGGCGAACCTTCAACTGCGGCGTAGGCTTCCTGCTGATCGTCTCGCCCGAAAACGCGGCGGAGGCGCTGGCGAGCCTGCTGGAGGCCGGCGAGACGGCGTTCGTCTGCGGCGAGATCGGCCGGGCCTAGGGACTTCAGCCGACGATATCTTCCTCGGCGAAGAACTGGCCGATCTCCAGATTTGCGTTGTCCTGGCTATCGGAACCATGGACGGAATTTTCGCCCAGGGAGACCGCGTACAGCTTGCGGATGGTGCCGTCATCCGCCTGGGCGGGATTGGTGGCGCCCATCACCTCACGGTATTTGGCCACCGCGCCGACGCCCTCGAGCACCTGGACCACGACCGGGCCGGACGTCATGAATTCGACCAGCTCGCCATAGAACGGGCGTTCCTTGTGGATGTCGTAGAAGGCTTCCGCCTGCGCCCGGGTCATGCGAATGCGCCGCTGGCCGACGATCCGCAAGCCGGCGTCCTCGATCACCGCGTTGATCCGCCCGGTGAGATTGCGGGCGGTGGCGTCCGGCTTGATGATCGAGAATGTGCGTTCGGTCATGGATCAGGGGGCTCGCGGGCGTTTGGAAATGAAAAGGTCAGGGCTTATACCGGCGCGCGCCGCGCCCGCCAAGGCGGCGGCAAAGCCATCAAAAAAGTCCCGTTTCCATGCTCCGCATCCACGATCTCGTCTTCGACGCCTGGGGGAGGCGGTTCTTTGATCACGCGAGCGTCACCCTGCCGGCCGGGGCCAAGGTCGGGCTGGTGGGGCGCAACGGCGCGGGTAAGACGACCCTCTTTCGCCTGATCCACGGCCGGCTTTCCGCCGGCGCCGGCGAGATCGGCCTGCCCAGGGGCGCGCGGATCGGCTGGGTGGACCAGGAGCATCCGGCCACGCCCGTTCCCCTGCTCGACACCATCCTGGCCGCGGATGTCGAGCGCGCGAACCTCACCCGGGAGCTCACGAC
>JACDGF010000475.1 GCA_013815405.1 Caulobacteraceae bacterium
GGCTGGGACCCCGTCGCCGGCGCCGCCGAATTCCCGTTCGGCCAAGGCCAGCAAGTCATCCTCCTCCACCGCCCCGGCGGCGCTGACCACCAGCCGGTCGGGGGCGTAGATCCGGGCGCGCCAGGCGGCCAGGGCGGCGGGCGTCACCCCTTCCAGGGTGGCGGCGGCGCCCAGGATGGGGCGGCCGAGGGGCTGGTCCTTGAACGCCGCCGCCTGGGCCAGCTCGAAGACCTGGTCGTCGGGGGTGTCGGCCGCCTCGGCGATCTCCTGGCCGACCACCCGCTTTTCGCGCGCCAGATCGCCCTCGTCCAGAGTCGGGCGTTGGACGAGATCGGCGGTCACCGCCAGGGCCAGTGGAAGGCCATCGGCCAGGGCGCGAACCTGGAAGCTGGTGCGCTCATGCCCCGTGGCGGCGTTGAGCTGGCCGCCCCGGGACTCGATGGCCTCGACGATGTCGCGGGCGGAACGATCCCCGGCCCCTTTGAACACCATGTGCTCCAGAAGATGCGACCAGCCGGATCGGGCGGCGTCCTCCCAGCGCGCGCCCCGGCCGGCGACGACGCTCAAGGCCAGGGTCTCGAATCCGGGCGCGGCGTCGCAGATCACGGTCACCCCGTTGGCGAGGGTATGAAGCCGAGGACTTGTCAGGGAAGGGGTCATCCTACAGCCGGGAACGCGCGCACGTAGGCCTTCACCGCCTCGACGTCGACGGGCAGGCGGTCGAAGCGCTCTGGCCGGTCGGCGCGCTCCAGCACGGCGGGGGGAACGATCGGCGAACGGCCGGTGGCGGCGCGGACCGTGTCCGGGAACTTGGCGGGGTGGGCGGTGGACAAGGCGACGAGGGGCGCCCGGGCGCCGGGCTCGCCAGCCAGGTCGGCGCCGGCCAGGGCGACGGCGGTGTGGGGATCGACGAGTTCGCCGGCCTTTTCCAGCGTCTCGGCCATGGCGCGGCTGGTCGCCGCCTCGCTCACCGATACTCCCGTGAAGACCTCGCGCATGGCCTCGAGGGCGGTGGGCGGAAGGTCGATAGACCCGGCCGCGGCGAACCGGCGAAACGCGGCGGCGGTCGCCGGGCCGTCCCGCCCGGCGCACTCGAAATAGAGCCGCTCGAAATTGGAGGCGACCTGGATGTCCATGGCCGGGCTCTGGGTGGCCAGGGCGGGGCGGCGTTCATAGCGGCCCGTTTGAAGCGCGCGGGCGACGATGTCGTTGCCGTTGGTGGCGACGATGATCCGCTGGGTGGGCAGGCCCATGCGGGCGGCCGCCCAGCCGGCGTAGGCGTCGCCCAAATTGCCGGTGGGGGCGGCGAAGGCCAGGCGCCGCGCCGGCGCGCCCAGGGCGGCGGCGGCGGCGAAGTAGTAGACGGTCTGGGCGGCGATGCGGGCGATGTTGATCGAGTTGACCGCCGACAGGCCGACCTGGCGCGCGAAAGCGTCGTCCGCGAACAGGGCCTTGAGGATCGCTTGGCAGTCGTCGAAATCCCCGGCCACCGCCACCGCCCGCACATTGGCGTGGATGGAGGTGGTCATGAACCGCCGTTGCGCCTTGGAGATGCGGCCCTCGGGATAAAGGGCGACGAGCCGGATGTTGGCGCGCCCGGCGAAGGCCTCAACCGCCGCCCCGCCGGTGTCGCCGGAGGTGGCGCACACCAGGGTCAGGGCGCGCCCGCGCTCGGCCAGGGCGAACTCGTACAGTCGCGCGACAACCTGCATGGCCAGATCCTTGAAGGCCAGGGTCGGGCCATGGAACAGTTCCAACAGGAACCGGCCCGGGCCCAGCTGCTTGAGTGGCGTCACGGCGGGATGAGCAAAGTCGGCGTAGGCCGCGGCGCACAGCCCCTCCATGACGGGCGCCGCGACGTCGTCGCCCGCGAACCGGCCCAGGATATCGGCGGCGACCGTGGCGTAGGGATGCCCGGCGAAGCCCGCGATCTCCTCCGCCGTCAGGCGGGGCCACACGTTCGGGACATAGAGTCCGCCATCGGGGGCCAAGCCCGCCAGGAGGGCGTCGAGGAAGCCGACGCTTCGCGCCTCGCCCCGGGTCGAGACATACCTCATCGGCGCCGCCATCCCCGCCAGACCATGGCGCCGTAGACCCAGGCCAGGACGGCGGCCAGGCCGAACCAGGTCAGGGCGTAGACCAGGTGGTTGTTGGGAATGTCCTGCGGCAAGGCGGCGGGCATCACGCCGGCCGGCGCGGGGCGCTCGGACTCCACGGCCAGGAGGTAGGGCGCCGGCCGAGAAAGGCGGCCGGCCCGGGCGACGGCGCCCAGAGCGTGCCGGTCGACGACCCTCAAGGCC
>JACDGF010000476.1 GCA_013815405.1 Caulobacteraceae bacterium
CGCGCCGCTTCTTCGCCTGAGAAGCCTGGAACGGCTGTCGGACGAGGCGATGGTGAACGCCCAACGCCAGAACCTGCTCGACGCCTCGGCGCCCAACCCGTCGGTGGAGACCCTGCTGCACGCCTTCATCGGCGAAAAATTCATCGACCACACCCACGCCCTGGCGGTGCTCGCCCTGGCCAATCAGCCGGACGCCGGGCGCCTGATCGAAGCGGTCTACGGCGACCGCGTCGCCTGCGTCGACTATGTCATGCCGGGCTTCGCCCTGGCCAAGGCGGCGGCGGCGGCCTACGACGCGAACCCCGGCGTCGAAGGCCTGATCCTGATCAACCACGGGGTCTTCTCCTTCGGCCCCGGCGCCCGCGAGAGCTATGAGCGGATGATCGCCCTGGTCACCCTGGCCGAGGCGTTCATCGAGGGAAAATCTCGCCGCGCTCCGATCCGGGCTCCTTCGCCCCCCGCCATTGCGCCCGATCGCGTGCTGCCGGTCCTGCGCGGAATCCTGAGCCGTGGCGGCGGCGGGCGAGCCGGCGCCCCCTGGATCCTCGACCTTCGCGCCGCCGCCGACGACTTGGCCCTGGTCGGCGATCCGCGCCTGGAGGATTGGGCGGGCCGGGGGGTGGCCACCCCCGACCATGTGATCCGCACCAAGCGCTTTCCCCTGGTGCTGACCCGGCCGGCGGGCGATCTGGAGGCATGGGCCGGGGCGTCGGAGCGGGCCCTCGAGGCCTATGGGACGGCCTACCACGCCTATTTCGCGCGCAACGCCCAGCGCACCGGCGGGGGCAAGACCGAGCTGGACCCCCTGCCTCGGGTGGCGGCGATACCGGGGCTGGGCCTGGTCGGGATCGGCGCGAACGCGTCGGAGGCGGCGGCCGCTGCCGACATCGCCCAGTCCTGGGCCTCCACGCTGTTGAAGGCGGAAGAGGTGGGGGCCTTCACGCCCCTGGGCGAGGCCGACACCTTCGACATGGAATACTGGTCCCTGGAGCAGGCCAAGCTCGGCAAGGCCGCGCGGGGGCGCCTGGAGGGACGGGTGGCGGTGGTCACCGGCGGGGCGGGGGCGATCGGCGCGGCGGTCGCCGCCGCCTTCGCCGCCGAGGGGGCCGAGGTGGCGGTGCTCGATTTCCGGTGGACGGCGCCAAGCGCGCCCGGGGTCCTCGCCATCACCTGCGACGTCACCGATGGCGCCCAGGTGGCGTCCGCCTTCGCCGCCGTCGCGCGCCGGTTCGGGGGCGTGGACATCGTCGTCTCCAACGCCGGCGCGGCGACCACCGGCATGATGGCGGCGCTGTCGCCGGCCGACCTGCGCGCCAGCTTCGATCTGAATTTCTTCGCCCACCAGACCATCGCCCAGGCCGCCGTGGGCCTGATGCGCGCCCAGGGGATCGGCGGGGCGCTGCTGTTCAACGCCTCCAAGCAGGCGGTGAACCCGGGGCCGGACTTCGGGGCCTATGGGACGGCCAAGGGGGCGCTGCTGGCCCTGATGCGCCAGTACGCCCTGGAGCACGGGGCGGACGGCATCCGCTCCAACGCGGTCAATCCCGACCGCATCCGCTCGGGCCTGCTCACCGACGCCATGATCGCCGCGCGGGCCAAGGCCAGGGGGGTCGAGACCGACGCCTACCTGTCCGGCAATCTGCTGGGGGCCGAAGTGACCGCGGCCGACGTCGCCCAGGCCTTCGTTTTCGCCGCCCTGATGACCAGGACCACCGGCGCGGTGATCCCCGTCGACGGCGGCAATGTCGCGGCGATGATGCGGTAGAGTCCTTCCCGCCCGCCGCTTCATGGGGCTATCGTATTCACACCGCGCGGCGCTCACTCGAGGTCACAGCCGTTGCGGCGGGGGCCCGCCGGCGCCGGCCTCGCGGCGCGGGCGTTCTTGGATGCGACGGTCCATGGCCAGGCCGGCGGCCGATCGGGCAGGGTCCAGCCCTCGTCGGTCCATCGACCCCAGTCGGGGGTCAGGTCGAAGAAGTCGCAGACCTCCTCGACCAGGGCCCGCAGGGGCCGCGCCTCGTCGGCCCAGAAATCCTTGTCCACCCAGAAGCGCTCGTCGAATTCGAGATCGAGCCGCTCGAGGTCGGCCGGATCGGTGATCTGTTCGCCGGCGGCCTCCCTGACCAGGTCCTTGACCAGCGCCTCGCGGTCCTGGCTGCGCCGCTCGGCGGCCTCGCCCGCCGCCTTGGCGGCCCTCTCCCGCTTCTCCTGGCGCGCGGTGGCCAGGCCGGCCTTGAGGTCGCGCAGGGCCTGGTCGGCCCTCTCCTCCAGCATGGGGGTCAGGCGGATGGCGCGCGAG
>JACDGF010000477.1 GCA_013815405.1 Caulobacteraceae bacterium
GGCCGAACACGGCGACCGTCCTTCCCTCGAAGCCCCGGACCGGGATCATGGCGCGCCTCGCCCTCCCCTCACCTAAGCTTCAGGGTCGAGAGGCCGAGCATGGCCAGCATCACGGCGACGATCCAGAAACGGATCACCACCGTGGGTTCTGACCAGCCCAGCTTTTCGAAATGGTGGTGGATGGGGGCCATCAGGAAGACCCGCCGGCCGGTGCGCTTGAACCATAGCACCTGGACGATCACCGAGACCGTCTCGACCACGAACAGGCCGCCGACGATGCCCAGCACGATCTCGTGCTTGGTGGCCACGGCGACCGCGCCGATGGCGCCGCCCAGCGCGAGAGCGCCGCTGTCGCCCATGAAGATCCGCGCCGGGGGGGCGTTGTACCACAAAAAGCCCAGGCCCGACCCGACGATCGCCGCGCAGATCACCGCCAGCTCCCCCACACCCGGCACGAAGTGGAGCTGCAGATAATTGGCGAAGACGAAGTTGCCCGCCAGATAGGCGATCAGGCCGAAGGTCGCCGCGGCGATCATCACCGGCACGGTGGCCAGCCCGTCGAGGCCGTCGGTGAAGTTCACGGCATTCGACGCGCCGACGATGATGAAGGCGCCGAAGGCCAGGTAGAACCAGGAAAGGTCGATCAAGGCGCGCTTGAAGATCGGGAAGGCCAGGGAGGTGGAGAGGCGGGCGCCTTCCGGCGAGGGCTGGCCGAACTGGATCATGATGAGGACGGCGGCGACGGCGATCGCGGCTTCCACCGCCAGTCGCGCCCGGCCCGAAACCCCCGCCGTCGTCTGCCGGGTGACCTTGGCGTAGTCGTCCATGAAGCCGAGCAGGCCAAAGCCCACCGTCACCATCAGCACCACCCAGACATAGACGTTGCTGAGGTCCGCCCACAGCAGGGTCGAAACGCCGATCCCGGCCAGGAACATCAGGCCGCCCATGGTGGGGGTGCCCGCCTTTTCCAGGACGTGACGCTCGATCCCGTCGTCGCGGATGGGCTGGCCCTTGCCCTGCCGGGCGCGCATCCAGCGGATGAAGCGCGAGCCCATGGCGACCACCACCAGCTGGGCGGTGGCGACCGTCATCCCGCCGCGGAAGGTCAGATAGCGCAGGAGGTTGAGGCCCGGGACCGAGAGGTGATGATCGGCCAGGCCCTGGTAGAGCAGGTAGAGCATCAGCCGCTCTTCCCATCCGGCGTCCCCAGAGCGACCAGGGCCTGGATCAGCGCCTCGGGCCGTGAACCGCGCGAGCCCTTCACCATCACCACGTCGCCGGGCGCCACGGCGTCGGCCAGGGCGAGCGCGAGACTCTCGGGGGTTTCGGCCCAGGCGCCCTTGCGGGCCGGCGCGAGCTCGCCCCACAGGAACTTCATCAGCGGCCCAGCGCAGAACACCAGGTCAACCCCCGCCGCTTCGATGGGTTCGAGGAGGGCGGCATGACGGTTCGGCCCGTCCGCCCCCAATTCGAGCATGTCGGTCAGGGCGATGATCCTGCGCCCGCACACCGGTCGCGCGCCCAGGGCGCCCAAGGCCGCCGCCATCGAGACGGGGCTGGCGTTGTAGCTTTCGTCGACCAGGGTGAAGGCGCCGGCCGCGGCGCGGATACGCCGTTCGACTCCTCGGCCTTCGAGCGCTTCGAACGCGCCCAGGGCGTCCAGGGCGGTGTCGAGATCGACGTCCAGGGCGCGCATCATCAGCAGGGCGCACAGGCTCATCGGCCCCCAATGGGCGGCGGAGTGGCGGATGGAAAACTCCACCGCCGCGCCGTCGATCCGCGCTTCCACCGAAGCCCCGCCCGGGGCCGGCGAGAAGCGGGTGAGCCGGGCGTCCGATCCCCTGGCGGCGCCGAATCCGCGTGGCTTGGCGCCGGCCCGCCGGGCTTCCCCGCGAAGGAAGTCGAACCAGCGGTTGTCGGCGTTGAGCACCGCGATCCCACCGCGATCGACGCCGGCGAAGATCTCCGCCTTGGCGCGGGCGACGCCCGCCTCGCCCTCGGGGAAATTCTCCACGTGCACCGCTTCGACGTTGGTGACGGCCACGGCATGGGGGCGGACCATGCGCGAGAGGGGCGCGATTTCGCCGGCGTGGTTCATGCCGATTTCGAACACCGCGCGCTCGGTCTTCCTCGGCATCCGCGCCAGGGTAAGCGGCACGCCGATGTGGTTGTTGTACGACTTGACCGAACCGTGGCCCCGGCCCGCCCGGCAAAGGCCGGCGCGGACGATCTGGGTGACGCTGGTCTTGCCCACCGAGCCGGTGACCGCGCCGCGGCGCGCGCGGCCGGCGCGGCGG
>JACDGF010000478.1 GCA_013815405.1 Caulobacteraceae bacterium
CCTTCGGCGGCGGGCGCCCGAAGACGTGAGCCCGCCCGACCCCTTCGCGCGCCGCGACTGCCCCGCTTGCGGCGCGCCGCCGCCGCCGGCCGTTCAGGTGGCCAGCGCCCCGCCGGCCGAAACCCTGGCCTTCGAGGATCTGATCCCCCACTGGAACGGCTTCTTCGAGCGGCGGGTGTTCTTCTCCTATGTCCGATGCCGCGCGTGCGGGCTGCTGTTCGCCCCGACCTTCTTCGATACGGGCCAACTCGCCGCCCTCTACGCCCAGATGGCGCCCAATATGGATCTCATCCCGGAGGCCGCGCTGCGCCGCACCCAGCGCGGCTACTTCGAGGTGCTCAAGGCCCACGCCAGGCTCGAGGGCGGCTATCTCGAGGTCGGCCCGGACATCGGGCTGTTCACCGCGAACTGCGTCCGCGAGGGGAGGTTCGACGCCTGGTGGCTGTACGAACCCAACCGCGAGGTCGCCCCGGCCCTGAGCGCCGCGATGGCCGGCGCGCCGCACGCGATCATCCACGACATGGACGGGTTCGGCGCCGCGCCGGCGGCGTCGGTCGGGGCGGCGGTGATGATCCATGTGCTCGACCATCTGCTCGATCCGGCGGCGGCGCTGCGCGATCTGCGAGCCAAGCTGACGCCCGAGGGGAGGCTCCTGATCGTCGTCCACGACGAATCCTCCGCCCTCGCCCGGTTGCTCGGCCGGCGCTGGCCGGCGTTCTGCCTGCAGCATCCGGAAGTCTATAGCCGGCGCTCCCTGCGCGCCTTGCTCGAACGGGCGGGCTATCGCCTGGTCACCGTCAAGCGGACGGTCAATCACTTTCCGGTCCAGTTCCTGCTCAAGCATTTGCTATGGGCGTGCGGGCTGAAGGCGGAGCGGGTCCCGGCGTTCGGCGGGTTCGCCGTCGGCCTCGAACTCGGCAATCTGATCGCCGTCGCCGCGCCGGATCACCCGGGCCGGCCATAGACGAGGTTGTCGATGTCCCGCTCGACGACATAGCCGAGATCCTCGAAGAATCGCCTGACGGCGGGAAGGTCGACGACCCCGACCCGGGTCTTGTGGATCTCCAGCACCACCTTCGGCCGGAACCGTTCGAAAAAGGCCCGGCTGGCCGGCAGCACCTCATATTCGGCCCCCTCGATATCCATCTTGACATGGTCGACCCGGCGAAGGTCCAGGCGCTCGCACAGATCGTCGAGGCTCAGGGCCGCGACCTCGACCGTCGCCGCGTCGCGCGGCCCCAGGACGGTCGCCGCCGAGCCCAGCGCCCCTTCGGCGGCGAAACGAAGCGTTCCGGACGAACTCCACACCGCCGCGGGGACCGGCTCGACGTTGGCGAGCCCCAGCCGCTCCATGTTGGCGGCCAGGGCGCGATGGTTCATGGGATCGGCCTCGACCGCGATCACCCGCCCGCTTGGCCCCACCGCCTTGGAAAATGCGCAGGCCGTCGCCCCGCAATAGGCCCCGATGTCCAGGACCACGTCGCCGATCGCCGGCGCCAGGCGGCGCAGATAGGCCACGACGTCCGCCTCCTCCTCGCCCAGTGAAGTATAGAGCAGATCCGCGCCCAGCCAGGGGACGTGATGGATCTTCGGGGTCGAGAAGTCCGCCACCTCGGCGTCGCCGATCCGCTCGGGGCGCACCGCCCCGAAGCAGCGGTCGAAGCGGCCGGCGGTCTCGAAGACATAGACCCCGTGGCGCAAGGCCAGGTGGATCTCCCGTCGCCCCTTTTTCACGACGTAGCGGTCGGATCGCCGAACGACCGCGCACCCGCGTGTCGAGCCGTGGACCGCCGCCAGGCTGGTCAACGCCCACGGTCGCGCGACGATCGCCGCCTTCATTCGCCGGATCAATCCACGCATGAGCCGATTCTATACACGCCTCGACGCGCAACGACCCCGAACGTCCACCTGATCCGAACGCCGGCGGGGCCGATCCGACACAGAAAACCACCGCGACTTTGCCAGCGCGCGATGCGTTGCGGTGGAGGTCTCCAACCGATAGGTTCCCGGCCGTTTCCAAGCGCGAGCTTTCAGGTGCGGAGTCCTTTGTGGCCGATTTTATCGAGGAGGTCGAAGACCAGCTTCGCTCCGACCGCTACCGGTCCTTGGCGCAACGGGCCCTTCCCTGGTTCCTGGCCGCCCTGGCGGCTGCGATCGTCGGCTGGCTGGGCGTGTGGGGCTACAACGCTTGGCAGGACCGCAACATCGGCCAGGCCTCGGTCGCGTACGACAAGGCCCTGAACGCTCTGGCCCAGGGCGACGAGACCGGCGCCTACGCCGGCTTCGAGGGGCTCGG
>JACDGF010000479.1 GCA_013815405.1 Caulobacteraceae bacterium
CGCTGGAGGCGCGCACCCGCGCCCCGGCCGCGGCGCAATAGACGGGTGAGCGCCACCGCCCAGCCGGCCCTCCGCCCGCCCCGGCGGTCCTGGAGCGAGCGGGCCTTCGACCTGCTCATCTGGGGCGGCCTGGCGGCGCTGCTGATCGCCGGCTTCCACGGGGCCGAGATCTCGCGGATGGGAAGCCTCTTTTCCGACTCGGCCAATATCCGCCAGCACGGCGCCGAATTCCTTTCGCCCAACTTTACCGACTGGCGGCTCTACGTCGCCAACATGTGGCTGACCATCCAGATGGCGCTATGGGGGACCGCCTTCGCCATCCTGATCGCCGTCCCCCTGGGCCTCGCCGGCGCGCGCAACGTCTCGCCGATCTGGATCCAGCAGCCGGTGCGGCGCCTGATGGACGTCCTGCGCTCGGTGCCCGACCTGGTGGTCGGCTCGATCTTCATCGTCGCCGTGGGCCTGGGCCCCTTCGCCGGGGTGATGGCCCTGGCGGTGAACACCGGCGGGGTGCTGGGGAAGCTCTTCTCCGAGGCGGTCGAGGCGATCGATCAGGGGCCGGTGGAAGGGATCCGGGCCACCGGCGCCGCGCCGCTGCAGGAGATCGCCTGGGGCGTGATGCCCCAGGTGGCGCCCCTGTGGACCAGCTACGCCCTCTACCGGTTCGAGGCCAACGCCCGCTCGGCGACGGTGCTGGGGCTGATCGGCGCCGGCGGGATCGGCCAGAGCCTGTTCGATTCGATCAACAGCTTCGCCTACGACCAGACCAGCGCCATCGTCATCGTGATCGTCGCCGCCGTCTCGGCTATCGACCTGCTCTCCCAGCTGATCCGCACGCGGCTGCTGTAGGGCGATGCGCCAGTTCACCGGCCTTCTGACCTTCGAGACGGCCGGCCGCGGCCTGCTGGAGGTGACCGCCGAGGTTACGGCCTGGGTTCGGGGCAAGCCCGTGTCCGACGGCCTGCTGACGATCTTCTGCCGCCACACCTCCGCATCCCTCTTGATCCAGGAGAACGCCGCCCTGGCCGTTCGGCACGACCTGGAGGCTTTCTTCGCCGATCTCGCCCCCGAGGCGCCCGGCCGGTACCGCCACGATGACGAGGGGGCCGACGACATGCCGGCCCACATCCGCGCCGCCCTGACCCAGACTCAGCTTTCCATCCCCCTGATCGCCGGCCGTCTGGCGCTGGGGACCTGGCAAGGCCTCTATCTCTTCGAACACCGCCGCGCCCCCCACCGGCGCGAACTGGCGGTGCATCTGCTGGGCGAATAGGAGCGGCGATTCGGTTACCGCGAATTATGTTTGCGCCGGCTGGCTGACCGGGCAGAAGGCGGGGTTCCACGGGCCGCCGCCGCCACCCCAACCTCCCGGAGCCTTGACGCTTGATCCCCCTCCTGGCCGCCCTGGCCTTCACCGCGCCCGACCTGCCGGCGCCGCCGCCGATCCGGCGGGACCCTCAGGTGACCTTCGTCGACCGCAACGGCGCGTTCCTGGGGGTGCGGGGCGGTCGGTATGGGCCGCCCGCGGATCTGGCCAAGCTACCGGCCCATGTGCCCGCCGCCTTCGTCGCGATCGAGGACCGCCGCTTCTATTCCCACGCCGGCTTCGATCCGATGAGCATGGCGCGCGCCGTCATCGCCGATCTGGGAACCGGCCGCGTCGCGCAGGGCGGCTCGACCATCACCCAGCAACTGGCGCGCAACCTCTATCTCACGTCCGAGCGGACCCTGGAGCGCAAGGGCCAGGAACTGCTTCTCGCCGCCGAACTGGAGCAGGCCTACAGCAAGCGCCAGATCCTGGGCCTTTACCTGAGCCGGATCTATTTCGGCTCCGGCGCCTATGGGATCGAGGCCGCGTCGCGGCGCTATTTCAACAAGCCGGCCGCGCGGCTGACCTTGAAGGAAGCGGCGATCCTGGCCGCCATTCCCAAGTCGCCCACCAACTACGATCCCGCCGAACAGCCCGAGCGCTCCGCCGAGCGCGCGGCCCTGGTGCTCGCCGCCATGGCGGAGACCGGCGCGATCAGCCAGGCGGAGCGCGCCCGCGCCGCGGATCAGAAGCCCAAGGTGTGGCGCGCCGCCCCCGCCCAGGGCGCTCAATACTTCCTCGACTGGCTGACCGCCCACGACGCGGATCTCGGCCGCGCGCGGGGCCGCGACATCACCGTCGAGACCACCCTCGATTCGGCCGCCGAGACCGCCGCCGCCGACGCCGCCCGCGCCGTCGTGGCCCGCCACGCTTCGCAGAAAGTCGGCCAAGCGGCGCTGGTGGCCCTGGACGGGGCGGGGCG
>JACDGF010000480.1 GCA_013815405.1 Caulobacteraceae bacterium
TCGCGGGGCTGGCGGGGGCCGGGGCGGCGGGCGGCGTGGGCGTCTTGTTGCAGGCGCCAAGGAGGAAGGCCGAAACGAAGACCGCGGTCGTAAAGCTCAAACTGTTGGGGTGCATGGCGCGCCTGCCTCTTCTTGGGAATCCGGCTCGGATCAACCGCGACCGGTGAGATTCGTTCCTTAGCCCGCCGACGCTGGACGCGGAAGCCCGCGTCTCCCTAGGCGGAGGGCCTTGGAGGGTGCGCCCGGGAATGCGAAACCATGCCCGGAACAAGAGGCGGGCGCGGGAGGGGCGGCGATGGCGGCGCGGATGACGGTGGTGGCGGCCAGGGGTTGGCGTCTCGGGATGGAGGAGGGCGCGGTGCGGGTGACGCGCGACCCCGTTGGCGACGGGCCGGACGCCCACGTCGTCGTCGACGCCCGGGCGTCAGGCGCGAGGCTGCCGGCGGAGATCTACGCCACGATCGTGCGCGGCGGGCCCCGCCACATCCACCTCGAGTTTCTGGACCGCGCCCAGGATTTCGCCGACCTGGCCTCGGTGGCGCTGTCGCTTCGGCTCGGGCCGCCCGGCGCGCCGCCGTCGGCGGCGCGGGTCAAGGCCGCGGAGTTCGTCGCCCTGGATGACCTTAGGGCCGTCTTCCTGGGCTTGCCCGAGCACGCCGAGCTGATCGTCGGATTGAGCGGCGACAGCGACGATTGAGGGCGGACGGATTGCCTGGAAATGTATGTGTCGTTTTCGACACATTTGCCGGTCAAACGGCGGGACGTCGCGACAGGGACTTGCTCCGGGCCGGGGCCTGGAAAAAGATGGCCCGGCGAAATTCTCCGCCGGGCCTTTAGTTTAGCCGCGAGAACGGGGGGATGAGCCCGCGGCGATTCCAATGTGAGCGTCGCGGGCCATCGTTTCAATCCTTGCCGACCAAAAATTCCATCTCCGCGCCGGATCGAGTCTCGCCTTAGGCCGAGATCCGGGTCGAGGAACCGCGCCATCGCCGCGCCGATCTCGCCTCGCCAAGCCGGGCCAAATCCGCCATCGTCCGGCGCATGGATGAGCCGCCCTTCTTCACCCGCGACGGCGACGCCTATCTGCCTGGCGCCGCCTGTCGGGGGCCGTGGGATCCCAGGTCCCTGCATGGACGCCTGATCGTCGGCCTCATCGGCGCGCGGATCGAGGCCCGCCACGGCGACCCGGATTTCACGCCGGCGCGCCTGACGGTCGACATGTACAGGCTCCCGGGCCTGGATCGGGCTCACGTGACCACCCGCGTCGTCAAGGATGGTTGGCGCCTCAAGGTGGTGGAGGCGGAGTTCCTCAGCGGCGGGGTCCCCATGGCGCGAGCCTCGTGCCAGTTCCTGCGGCGCACCCCGGCGCCGCATGGCGAGGTATGGAGCCCGCCCGCCTGGAGCGTCCCCGCGCCCGACGATATCGCCGCGCCGAGCGATCCGCGCGACACCCTGGGCGGCATGTGGGCCGTGCGGCCGATCGTCGGCGCCATGGGAGACCGGGGCCCCCGGCGCCTGTGGATGGCCGAGGTGAGGGCGCTGGTCGAGGGCGAGGACCTCAGCCCTTTCGCGCGCGCGGCCCTGGCGGCGGACTTCGCCAGCCCCTTCGCCAACGCTGGCGACGCGGGCCTGGCCTACATCAACAGCGACGTGACCCTCTATCTCCACCGCCCGCCGGCCGGTGAATGGATCGGCATGGAGGTGGTGAATCACCATGCCTCCGACGGGGTGGCGATCGCCGAATGCTGGCTCCACGACAAACGGGGCGCGATCGGCTCGGCCTCCGCGGCCGCCCTGGCCCGGGGGACGAAGAGGATCGGCGCCTGACGTCCCTCTGGCAAAGGGGCGCGACGCTCACCACCTTTGATCCTCGAAGCCGGCCGCCCTGGTCGGCCGTCAGACCACCCTCGCCGGAGTCGTCCGATGCCGTTTCGCGAAGAGCCTGATCTGCATGCCATCCGCCGCGGGGTCGAGACCGTCGGGCGCCTGTCCGACAGCCTGATGCGCCTGGGCCCCCTGCGCATCGGCCTGGACGGGGTGCTGAGCTGGATTCCCGGCGTGGGCGAGATCTACAGCGGCGCGGCCGCGGCCTATCTGCTGGTCCAGGGGGCGCGGGCGCGGGTCCCCTTAGGGATCCTGCTGGTTGCCGGCGCCGCCATGGCCGGGCGGACCGCGATCACCGCCGTTCCCCTGTTCGGGCCGGCGGCGGCCGATCTCCTGACCCTGCACCGCTGGTCGGCGCGGCTGATCGCGCGGGCCATCGAGCGCAGGATCGCGGAC
>JACDGF010000481.1 GCA_013815405.1 Caulobacteraceae bacterium
GCGCATGGCGTCCCGGACGCGAGGGACTTCGGCGTCGAGACGACCTACCCCATCGAAGCCAACTTCGATCTCCTGAACGGCGTCGACTTCAAGAAAGGCTGTTTCGTCGGCCAGGAGACCACCTCGCGCATGAAGCGCCGCGGCGCGATCAAGAGCCGCATGGCCCCCATCGCCTTCGACGGTCCAACCCCGCCCCACGGCGCGGAGCTGCTGGCCGGGAGCCTGCGCGCGGGTATGGCGCTTTCTGGCGTCGACGGGCTCGCGATGGCCCTCCTGCGCCTCGACCGCGTCGACGCCGGTCCGCGCGCCTTCCCCGACGGCAGGCATTGGGAGCCGGTATGGCCGATCTGGATGAACCCGGCGCTGGAGGGCCGTTAGTCCCCGGCGTTCTCCATTCCCGCTTCCCCCGCGAAGGCGGGGGCCTAGGCTTTTTCCCTATTCCTTGGGTTGCGCCCGCCAAAAACACCTGGATCCCCGCTTTCGCGGGGAAAACGCAGGGTGCTGGAGCCAGGGCGTCCACGCCCTAACCCCGCCAGCGCTCGCACGGCCACTCATATCCCTGGGCGCCGCCCTCGTCGAAGAGCTGGGCGAGGAGATAGGCGAGGACCCGGCCGCTGTCGAAGAGGGCTCGGGTCCGGGCCCATCCGGCCCGCGCAATCTCCCGAGCGGCGGCGTCGTCGGCGATCAGGCGCTCGAGGCTCGCCGCCAAATCCGGAAGGTCGTCGTAGAACACCGCTTCCTCGGGCCGATAGAACCGCTCGAAGCCCACGCGGTGGTCGATCAGGACGGCGAGCCCCCAGCCGAACAGATGCGCCATGCGGTCCGAGGCGTAGAGCGGCAGGGTGGCGCGGCGGGACAGCGCCCATCCCATGCGCGCCGACTGGAGGGCCAGGAAGTAGTCGTGGCCTTCGGCGGGCGGCTCGCCGCCGATTCCCGGCGTCGACAAGCGAAGGCGTGGAACGCTCGCCCGCAGCCGCGCCGCCGCCGCCGTGGGGGAGATGAACCCCGCCCCGATCTCGCGCGGAGAGTCGTCGCGGGCGGGGAACAGCAGGTCGAAGGCCGGCGCCGGGGTCTCGAAGGCGCGGCCGGTCTCGCCGGCCGCGTCGACGGGGTTGGGCAGATAGGCGGCGAAACCGCCGGGACCGGCATGGGCGCCCAGCCCGGGCTCGGCGGTGGTGACGAAGAGGGCGTCGGCCACGCCCGCGCGCAGGGCGAGGCGCCGCTGGTTCTTGGCCGTGTCGATGGGATCGATGTTGATGTCGGCGACGGTGACGCCGGGCGACAGCCGGCGGGTCTCGGCGAGGGAGCGGTTGGTGATCGCGTCGGCGAAATGGAGCAGGATCAGGTCCGGCCTGAACTCGTCCACGACCTGCAGGAACCGGCGGTTGGCCCAGGCGCCGCCCAGGCCGCGCAAGCCCAGCGGCGCCCCCATCCGGGCCACGGCGCGGTCGGAAAATTCCACCACCAGATGGTTCGCGCGCGTCGCCGCGTTCGTGAACTTGCGGCGGATGGCGAACAGGCAGAGGCTGGCGCGGTGGCGTTCGGCGCCGGTCATCCAGTTGAAGTCGGCGACGTTGAGGATGCGCATGGTTCTGGACGCCGGTCGCTGCGGTTGGGCCAATCCGAACGACCCCCTCTATGTCGCCTATCACGACGACGAATGGGGCGTTCCCGAATACGACAGCCGCGCCCTGTGGGAAAAGCTGGTGCTGGACGGCTTCCAGGCCGGGCTTTCGTGGATCACCATCCTGCGCAAGCGCGAGGCCTTCCGCGGCGCCTTCGCCGGGTTCGACCCGGAGGCGGTGGCGCGTTTCGGCGAGTCGGACCGGGCGCGGCTGATGAACGACGCCGGCATCGTCCGCTCAGGGGCCAAGATCGACGCCGCGATCGGCGGGGCCCGAACCTGGCTGGCCATGCGCGAGCGGGGCGAGGATTTTTCCGCCTTTTTGTGGGCCTTCACCAGCGGCAAGCCGATCCAGAACGCCTGGGCCGACATCGGCGAGGTTCCCGCCCAGACGCCGCTGGCCGCCGACATGGCGGGGGCGCTGAGGGCCAAGGGCTTCAAGTTCTGCGGGCCGGTGATCGTCTACGCCTTCATGCAGGCGGTCGGCATGGTCAACGACCATGTGGTCGGCTGCTTTCGCCATGGCGAATTAGCGCGCCCATGACCCCGCGGCCCGGCCCCGACATGATGCTGGAGAGGGCCTGCCCGGCGCCGGTGTGCGGCGTCGACGAGGCCGGCCGCGGGCCCTGGGCCGGGCCGGTGTGCGCCG
>JACDGF010000482.1 GCA_013815405.1 Caulobacteraceae bacterium
ACCTCCGTCCGTCCGCAAATCCCGCCAATACAGCGCCAAAAACGCCGCACCCCAGCCGGTCAACGTCCGAAATCCCCTACGCCCGCGTCAAAGGGCGCCCACGTTTGAGAAATGCAGGCTAGTCTGAACCTTGTGGGCCGGATCGCGTTCTTCGCCGGCCTTCGCCCATCCATCGCTTCCGAGAGAATGCATGCCCGCGCCCGTCGACGCCAAAAAGAGCTTCCTGCCCGGCCTGTTCGAGGACCATATCAAGGATCTGGGCTTCCCCTGCGTCGGAGCGAAGGCGGCAGTGGCGCGCGAGCAGATGCAAATCCTAGTTGCGCGGGACATCACCTCCGCCTGGGACGATCTGCGCATCCATGGCGCTCTTTGCGATTTCGTCCGAGCCTACCGGGCGGCCCCCAGGCTCTATCAGAGCTTCGTGGTTATCTTCGAAGGGCCCGCGGTGCTGACCGAGGCTGAGTTCGAGCACCACCTGTGGGCCCGCCTGCAGTCGCTCGCCGACAAGGACGCCTGGCGGGGATACGACTATGATCGCGAGGTGAGCGCCGATCCGGCCAGCCCGCATTTTTCCCTGAGCTTCGGCGAAGAGGGATTCTTCGCGGTCGGCCTGCACCCCCTGGCCAGTCGCCCGGCGCGGCGGTTTCGCGCGCCGGCCGTGGTGTTCAATCTCCACGCCCAGTTCGACGAGTTGCGCGCAGGCGGCCTCTACGAGAAACTTCGGGCCAGCATTCTCGAACGCGACCTGGCGCTGAGTGGCTCTTCCAATCCGATGGTGGCCAGGCACGGTGAAGTCTCCGAAGCGCGGCAGTACAGCGGCCGTCGGGTGGAAGACGACTGGCGTTGCCCCTTGCGGGCGGACGCCGCGGCCCTCGGCGATGCGGCATGAGATCCCGCCGCGGTGCGGCGCGGCGTTCACCCTGGACAAAGGCCAACGGCTCACGGTCATCGACCCCCGCGGCGAACAGGTGGCGGATTTGCTGGCGTTCGCGCGGGAGGATCCGCGAGAGGTGATCTCCTCGGGACGGACCTTCGACTATCTGGGGCGCGTCTTGGTCGGGAAAGGTGACGCGCTATGGTCCAACCGCAGCCGCGAACTCTTGCGCCTGGTGGAGGACACCGTCGGGCGGCATGACTTCCTCCTGACGCCCTGCTCGGCCGACACCTTCCGCATCCTCTATGGTGATCCGGAACCCCATCGCGGCTGTTTCGGCAACCTGGCGCAGGCCCTGGCGCCCTTCGGCATCGAGCCCGATCAGATACCATCCGCCTTCAACGTGTTCATGAACGTCGTCGTCGATGGCCAGAGCGGCGCCTTGAGCGTCAAGCCGCCGCTCAGCCAGGCGGGCGATCACGTCACCTTCGTGGCCTTGGTCGACCTGATCATCGGCCTGACCGCCTGTTCGGCGCCGCAATCGAACAATTTCAGCTTCAAACCCATTCACTACGAGATCGGATGAGGCGAACGGGTCGAGGCCCAATCTCCAGCCGGGCGCGCGGTGATCTTCGCTCGGACGTTTCAAAGAGCGGTTCCGACGCCACGCCAATTCGATCATTCATGCCCCGACGTTTCCTTAGCCTGCAGGCCGCCTCGCGCGGCGTGGCACATCGCGCGGAGTTGCCTGGTGAGCGCCAGTCCGGACATTTGGGAACTGACGGCGGCGAACCCCTCCCGAGCGAGTTGAAGCCGGATCGCGGTGATGTTCTCAAACGCGCCGGATTGGGCAAGTTCGAAGGCGCGTTCGAGTATGTGGGGCGGCTTGGCCATCACCGCTTGCATACCAACCTCCACGTTCCCGAGAGGTCGGCTTGCCGACAAAACCTTTGATCGGCCTCTCCTCGAAGGGGGGAATGGAGACCCCGTGCCTCCGCGAATAAGGATGATGGAACTCGGGGCCCCCTCGATCCTCTCGCCGTTCACCGAGTGAGCCCGCCGTTCGCGGCGTCACGCGCCAGTGACGCTATCACCCCACCCACCGCGGGCATGAACCCCTCGGCATAGTGGTAGACGTTTCGTCCCTATCGCGTGGCGCCCTCGCAAGCCCCTTGCCACGAGAGAGAGGTCGCCTCGGGCCACGAGAGCTTCCAGGGTCTCCGCAGCCGGCAGGTTCCTATCCCGGCCGCGCGGAAATCGCCCTCGTCATCCAGCCAAGGCACGCCGACCACGATCATGCTATTCCCGTTCAAGACGGGGAGCCCCGCCGACGCTTCCACGCGAGCGCTAGGGCGCACCGGTTCGACCGTCAACCGCGTGGCGTGACCCCGCCC
>JACDGF010000483.1 GCA_013815405.1 Caulobacteraceae bacterium
CGCCTCCTGCTCGCGCAGGATGGCGATGATCTGCTCCTCGCTGAATCTCGACTTCCTCATCGGTCCGTCCCTTTCCGTTGGGCCGGACTCTACTTATTCCTGGAGGAGTTTCAGGGGGTCACGTCAGAGGGATTGTTGCTCCACCACGCGGGATGACGACCGGCGGCCGGCGGCAGAGGCGTTCCGATGACGGCTTCAACTTCATCGAAGCGCATCGGCACTTCGATGGTGGCGCGCGATCGCAGAAATTCACCAAGTGGTTCATATTTGCCCACGGCGGAACCCTTCAAACGGTGGCGGGAATAGGATAAACACACACTGTGCACAGTGTGCCAAACCCATCTCTACGGCGCCAGCCGATACCCCCCCGCCTCGGTGAGCAGCAGGCGGGCGTTGGTGGGATCGGGTTCGATCTTCTGGCGCAGGCGGTAGACGTGGGTTTCCAGGGTGTGGGTGGTGACGCCGGCGTTGTATCCCCACACCTCGGCCAGAAGCTCCTCGCGCGTCACCGCCTTGGCCCCGGCGCGGTAGAGGTATTTGAGGATGTTGGCCTCCTTGTCGGTCAGGCGCAGCTTCTTGCCCTTGACGTCGATCAACAGCTTGCCGGCGGGTCGGAATTCATAGGGGCCGATGCGGAAGACGGCGTCTTCCGATTGTTCGTGGCTTCGCAACTGGGCCCGGATGCGTGCCAGGAGCACGTTGAATTTGAAGGGCTTGGTGACATAGTCGTTGGCCCCGGAGTCCAGGCCCAGAATGGTGTCGGCCTCTCCGGCGGCGGCCGTGAGCATGATCACAGGAGCGGTCACTCCACTGGACCTGAGCAGGCGACAGGCCTCGCGGCCGTTGATGTCGGGCAGGTCGACGTCCAGCAGGATGAGATCGGGACGGGGCGCCTGCTTGGCCGCGCGCACGCCCTCGGTCGCGGTCGCCGCCCGGGAAGCGGCGAACTCCTCATGTAATTCAAGCTGTTCGGCCAGCAGGTCGCGAAGATCGGCGTCATCATCGATGATCAGGATGGTCTTGCGTTGGGCCATGGCCCGGACCATGCACCGTTTGACCGGCGGGCGCCAAGGGCGCTTGCAAGGGCGAAAAGCCACGATGATCTTCACCGCCCATGCCGATGGCCGCCTGCTGATCGAGGCGCGATCGGTGCGCTGCGCTCTGGGACGCGCCGGCGTGGTGTCGGCCGCCGCCAAGGTCGAAGGCGACGGCGCCTCGCCGGCCGGCGTCTGGCCCCTTCGCCGCGTCCTCTATCGCCCTGACCGCGGCCCGCGCCCGGAGACCCGCCTGCCCATCGCGCCTCTTTTCCCGAACGACGGCTGGTGCGACGCGCCCGGCGACCGGGCCTACAACCGCAAGGTCACCGTGCCCTACGGCGCCCGCGCCGAGCGGCTATGGCGGGAGGATGGCCTCTACGACTTGCTGGTGGTCCTGGCCCACAACGACGCGCCGGTAATTCCCGGCGCCGGCTCGGCGATCTTCCTTCACATCGCCCGCCCCGACTATTCGCCGACCGACGGCTGCGTCGCCCTGGCGCGAGCCGACCTCGAGACGCTCATGGCGCTGAGCGAGCCGGGCGACGCCCTCGCCATCGTCTCGTTCGGCCTCGGTTCCTAGTCATGTGCGACCCGCGCTCCGAACAGCGCCGATCCGATCCTCACCGAGGTGGCGCCAAAGGCGATCGCGGTCTCGAAGTCCGCGCTCATTCCCATGGAGAGGCAGGCCAAGCCGTTGCGGCGGCCGATCTGGGCCAAAAGCGCGAAGTGGGGGCCGGGGGGTTCATCCTGGGGCGGTATGCACATCAGCCCTTCGACGGGAAGCCCATGGCCGTCCCTGCACAGGGCGACGAAGGCGTCGGCCTCGCGCGGCGCCACACCGGCCTTTTGAGCCTCTTCGCCGGTATTGACCTGAATGAGCAGCCGGGGGCTCGCGCCGCGAATCTGGACCTCGTCGGCAATGAGTTCGACCAGGCGGGGCCGATCCAGGGTCTCGATGACATCGAAGAGGCCCATAGCGGCCCGCGCCTTGTTCGATTGCAACGGGCCGATCAGGCGAAGCTCGACATCCTCGCGACGGTTCGCCCACCGCTCGGCGGCTTCCTGGACGCGGTTTTCGCCGAACACGACTTGGCCCGCGGCCAACACCCTCTCCACCGCCACCCAGGGCTGTTGCTTGGAGACCGCCGTCAGGGTGATCCCAGCCGGGTCACGATCCGCCGCGCGGGCGGCGGCGGCGATCCTGGCCAGGAT
>JACDGF010000484.1 GCA_013815405.1 Caulobacteraceae bacterium
CCACAAACGGGCGGGGGAGGAATTATCCACTCCTCCCATGCGAGCGCAGCGAAGCGGGGGAGGTGGCGCGGTGCTTTTTCAGCGCCGTGACGGAGGGGCGCGGCCTCGTCAGCGGACCTGGATAGTCTCCAGTGCTTCCCGGGTCGCCGTCGGCAGGCGGGGGGCGATGGCTTGGCGGATGGTGTTGAAATCCTCCTCGTCGAACGGCCGATAGGCGATCGGGGCCCGCGTTTCGGCGCTCAAGGATACGCCGTAGCGTTCCAGCAGCCGGTCGGCGTCCTTGGCGGTCGCCTCGCGCATGGCGCGCCGTTCGTCGGGCGCGGCCATGTCGAGCCCGGGCCTCAGGCCGAAGTCGACATCGCGCGGGCCGTCGGCGGCCAGGGCCTTGCGCACGCGCAGGAAGGCGTCGTCGGGCAGAGCGGCCTGGTTGCACTTCAAGAGGAACAGCGTCGCCCCGTGGGAGCGGGAGGGGTTCCTCAGCCTCTGCTCGACGCCGGACATGAGGCGTTCCCTGGGGAGCCCCGCCCGGTCGAGAAAGTCCTCGAGCAGGCCGGTGTTCGCCGCCTGGTCGAAATTGCCGACCACCAGGCGGTCGAGCGGAAAGTGGCCTTTGATCTCATCCAGGATCCTCGAATAGATCAGGCGCCCGCCGAGGGAGGAGGCATACCTGGAAAAGTCCTTGGCGAAACGCCCGGCGCCCTTTACCTTCTGGCCATAGAGGGAGATCGCCCAGTCTTCCTGGCGCCGCAGATAGATGATGCCCAGGACGTTGAACCCGCCGATGCGGCCGGCAATGTCGTCGAAGCGGTATTTCGTCGGCCGGATCGAGAAATTCTCGTAGGACACGATCGCCGTGCGCGCCCCGCTGTCGTCGATCTGACGAAAGGCCGCCGACCAGAGGGGGGTGCGGTCGCCCGCGTCGCCCGCGCCTTCACGCCCGCCGTTGATTTCCAGGGCCAGCGCGCTGTGGTTGGTTTCCTCGTTGCGGCGGGCCTTCAGGGCCGAGCGACGGAACGCCGGGTGATCCGGCATCGCCGCGCTCACCCTGGGGTAGATGATTCCGGCGGCGGCGAGGGCCTCGGGATTCTGGCGGAAGAAGCCCTGGATGCTCGTGGTGCCGGTCTTCGAGAGCCCAAGGTGGAGGATCAGTCGCCGTTTCATCTCCGGGGGCGGGCGCCCGGCCGATCGCCGGTCGCGAGCAGGGCCCAGCCGCCGGGGCGCAGGACCTCCAGGGGCGAGAATCGGGCCTTGTAGTCCATCTTGTCGCTGCCGCTGACCCAGTAGCCGAGATAGAGATAGGGCAGGCCCATCAAGCTGGCGTGGGCCACATGATCCAGTATGATGAAGGAGCCGGGGCTGGCGCGGGACATCCAGGGATCGAAGAAGCTGTAGACCAGGGAGAGGCCGTCGGCGAGGTGGTCGACCAGGGCGCAGGCGGCCAGGAGCCCCGGGCCGCGGTCCTGGGACCTGGTGCGGTATTCCACCATATGGGTGCGGACCGGGGTGTCCTCGACCATGGCCACATAGTCCGGCCACGACATGTCGGCCATGCCTCCGCCCGCGTGGCGCGACAGCAGGTAGCGGCGCAGCAGGTCGAACTGCTCGCGGGTCGCTTCGGCCTCGACGACGTGGCGCGCCAAGCCGTCGTTGCGGGCCAGGACCCGGCGTTCGGAGCGGGAGAAGCGGTAGTCGCCCACCGGCAACCTGGCCGAGACGCAGGCGGCGCAGTCCTCGCAGGCGGGGCGGTAGGCGATGTTCTGCGAGCGGCGGAAGCCGCCCTGGGTGAGGGAATCATTGACCGAAGCCCCATCGAGCATGGGAAGGTGGGCGAACACCTTGCGTTCCTCGCGCCCCGGCAGATAGGGGCACGGCGACGGCGCGGTCAGGAAGAACCGCAGCTGGCGCCTCGGAACGTGCTGAGTCATTCCGGCGATTAGGGGCCATGCGCGGTTTGGGCGCAAGATGCTTGCGGGCCCAAGCGGCGGATCGCCGGGAGGAGAGATGAAAACAGCCTTCGTCGGCCTGGGCGTCATGGGGTTTCCGATGGCCGGGCATCTGGCCGAGGCCGGCCATCCGGTCACGGTGTTCAACCGCACCGCCGAAAAGAGCGCGCGCTGGGCGGGGATTCATACGGGGCGCGTGGCCGATTGCGTCGCGGACTGCGCGGCCGGGGCCGAGCTCCTGGCGATCTGCGTGGGGGCCGACGACGATGTGCGCGCCGTGGTCGCCCAGGCCC
>JACDGF010000485.1 GCA_013815405.1 Caulobacteraceae bacterium
GCGCCTGGGCCGCCGGTTCATCGGCATCGAGCGCGAGGCCCGCTACGCGGACCTGGCGCGGGCGCGGATCGCCAAGGTGGTCACCGCGGCGCCGGCCGACCTGGACGTCATGGGCTCGAAGAAGTCCGAGCCCCGCGTCCCCTTCGGCCGCATCGTCGAAGCCGGCCTGCTGAACCCCGGCGACCTCGTCTGGCGCCCCGACGGCGCCGGCGCCGCCCGGGTGCGCGCCGACGGCAGCCTGGCGATGGACGGCCTCACCGGCTCGATCCACAAGATGGGCGCCATCGCGGGGTCCCAACCCGCCTGCAACGGCTGGACCTACTGGCACATCCGCACCGACAAGGGCCTGGCCCCGATCGACGTGCTGAGGGCGAAGGTCAGGGAGGGGATGGGGGCGGGGTGAGGCGGGGCGCGGCGCGCCATGGCCACAAGCTTGTCGTTTGTTCCAGTGGTATGTATGCCAATATGGGGCACGACGGAGATGGAGCTCGGCGACATTGAACGCGCGGCGTGGCAGGATCGTCAGCGGCGGACGGATGGCGGCGCCCGCGGACATGCGTCGCGCGCTCGGCGTTTCGGACGGCGACCCGGTCGTCATGCGGATCGTCGGCGGAGAGCTGCGCCTGCGGCCGGCGCGGGATGTCCTGAACGTCATACAGGCGCGGCTTCGCCGCTACATTTCCAAGGACGTGGTGCTCAGCGACGAGCTGATCGCCGATCGGCGGGCGGCGGCCGATCGTGAGTGAAGGCCCCTAGGTCCTGACGCCTCCGCCTTGATCGCCGCCATGCGCGGAGAGCCCGGCGCGGAGGCGGTTCGAGAGCGTCTGGCCGTGGCGCGGATCAGCGCAGTCAACCTTTCAGAGGTCGTCGCCAAGCTCCAGGATCACGGCGTGCCCGACGCGGCGATCGCCGACAGTCTGGCGGAACTCGCCCTTGATGTCGTGGCCTTCGACGAAGATCAGGCGATCGACGCGGGCAAGCTGCGGCGCGCGACCCGCCACGCCGGGCTGTCGTTGGGCGATCGCGCCTGCCTGGCGCTCGCCAGGAGCCTTGCCGCGACCGCCCTGACGACCGATCGCGCCTGGGAGAAGGCGGCGGCCGATGCGCGGGTCGAACTGGTCCGCTGAGGTCTCTGGGAAGGGTCGACCGCCGCTCGGGCCTGGCCCCGATCGATGTGCTGCGGGCGAAGGTGAGGGAGAGGATGGGGGAGGGGTAGGGGAATTCGTGGGTAAGGATTCGCTTGCCTAGTGTCGACCCCAGAGTTTGGGTTACGGGGTGGTTTCCAGAGCCGTGGCTACAATAAACCCTTGGTCCATGTCCCAACGTGACCACTTGTCGTCGCCGTAAAAGCGAAATCGATGTCCGGCGGATTCGCTGCCGATATAGGGTGAAAAGCCTGCTGGAACTTGCCCCTCGGCCAACGGTCCCGAAAAGCACGAAGCGGCGCGCATGATCGTTGCATGGCCCTTTTTGACCAAATTCAGATTTCCTTGGACCTGCTTCACGCCTTCCAATACAAGTTGAGGGGCTTGCGTAATCCAGCGACACAATCCTCCAGGCGGCCCGAGGTCACAGACATAGTGCCGATCTCCTTCGACCACATCTACTACTGTTCCCTCGATGATCCACCCCGCGGCTCGTTCGCAGGCTTCGATAGTTGAGCAACTGGGCGTGGGGCAAATATGAGGTTGACTGCTCACGGCATGGGGCAAACTCCACAGGCCAGCGAGAAGCGATACCGCAAAAATGGCGCGCATCTGCAACTCCGTGGTCTGTTTTTGGAACACGCCATCCGCCCGCGTGATTGCCGCTCAAGGCAGGATAAGGAGCGCTTGGCGGAAAAGCGAGGGTAGCCCCTTCGACGCGTCAGCCATCGGCATCCAGACGAGATCTGAGACGGCCTCGTTGGCGGGCGCCTGATAGACGGCTAGCGCTAGCGAGAAGTGGGTGAAGGTGTGGGTGATGTCGCCCACGCACCGCCAATCACCGGCCACCGGAGCCTCCGCGAGCGCCTCGGCCTCTTTCCACGGCTGCGCGCGCCACTCGGTGGTGGGGAGGCCGAGCATGCCGCCGAGGAGGCCGCGCGGCGGGCGGCGGACGAGGGCAATCTCGCCGGCTCGCGTCAGGGCGAAGGCGGCGCCGTGGCGGTGGGGACGTTCGGCTTTCGCCGAGCGGCGGGGAAAGGTCTCCGGGGCGCCGGTCGCCCGCGCCCGGCAGTCCCCGGCCAGGGG
>JACDGF010000486.1 GCA_013815405.1 Caulobacteraceae bacterium
TCGTCGGTCAGATCGCTGGGAAGGCGCTCTCCAGACTGCCAATAAGTAACCCGATGCCCCTTCGTCCACATGCCCAATCACTCCCCTCGGTTGACACCGAGCCGGTGAATCACGACACCAACCTCCCGACCAGCGCCTTTTGGGTCAGGCTCTTAGGCGACCGTAGCCGAGCTTGAGCGGATGGGGGTTCCTCACTCGGACATCAGCATCGTGGCCAACAACGCGGATGGGGCCCACGGCACCGGTGATCGCACCCTCACCGACGATGAAAAGGCGCGGGAAGCTGGTGAGGACGCAGGCAAGGGGGCCTCGATCGGTGGCGTTCTTGGGGGGGCGCGGGCCTGCTGGCCGGCCTCGGCCTGCTCGCCATTCCGGGGCTCGGCCGGGTGGTTGCGGCTGGCTGGCTGATCTCGACGGCCGTAGACGCGGCGGCGGGGGCCGGGGCAGAGCAGGGCAACCGGCGGACTTGTCGGCGCGCTAAAGAATGCTGGCGTCAGTGATCCCGACGCCAATGTCTATTCCGAGGGTGTTCGTCGCAGCGGCACCCTCGTCAGCGCGCGCGTCGATGACGCTCGCTATGCCGACGCCGAAGGGCACGCTGCGGCGTTTCAAGGCGGTTGACGCGGCGTCTCGCGGCGAAGCCTACCGAGCCTCAGGCTGGTCGACGTTTGATCCGGCGGCCCCGGTTTATACGCCCGAGCAAGTCGCGAGGGAGCGCGCCGCTTACGGACCTCAAGTCTAAAGTCCGCGACCAAGACTGAGCCTCGGGCGCAAGTCTACAATTCGTTCCCGTTCCGCCGTGATCCGTGATCCCCCTTGTGGATCCGGCGTTGGGCCCGCCTGGGCCTACGGGTCTGGGGGGCCTTGTCGGGAGGCGCGCTGTCAAACTGACTTCGGTGACTGATCTGGCGGGTGCCGGGGCCGTCGCCTCTTTTTTGGGGCATCAGCCGGCCGTAGCACCACCGCCACTGCGGGGCCGCCTAGCGTGGGCTGACAACTCCATCATCGAGGATCAGCTGGGTTATGTCCAAAGGCCGCTTCCCAATGCAGCGGTCGTCGCTCGGCGTTGGTAACGCCCACTCTCCGCCGGCCGGTCAAGGCGATCGGCCTCCGACGCCGAGGCGTTTCCATGGTGATAGGCCTGCCAAAGGTGGAACATCTCGGCCGTGTGAAGGCTTGATACGTCTGGACAACCAGCGGTGGAGACGAGGCGAGCAGCCGATGACTGAAGGACTTTTGAAAAGAGCGGATGTGCAGGGGCTGCATCGGCCGGCCGTGAAAGCGTGAAACTGGGGACCGTGCGCGAGGTGTCGTCGATCTGGCGTCCGGCCGCGTCGAATTCCTGATCGTCGAGCCGGGCGGCCTCCTGGGCGGCTCGGGCAAGAATTATCCCGGGACGGAGGTTCCCTTGAAAATCTCGCTCGCCAGACATCTTTCTCGATACGAGCCTTAGATGGATTTACGCTCGGATCCCTACGCGGTCCTCGGCGTGTCGCCGGATTCCGAAGACGTCGTCATCCGGGCCGCGCATCGGGCTCTCACGGAGAAATACGCCCCGAGCGCGGGGGCGCGGGATGCCTGGGACGAGCAACGCGCCCTCGACGTCGACGCCGCCTATGCGGTCCTGCGTGACCCCGCCAGCCGGCGCGCCCACGACAGGCGGCGGGAAGGGGTCGAACGGGACGGCGCCTTGGCGGCGGCGGCGGCCGTTCCGCCGCCTGTCCGGTCCTCGCCATCCCGCCCGGAGGCGCCGCACTCTCCGGGGATGCGGGCGCCCCATCGATCCCGGGCTTGGCCATCGGCGGTGGCGATCGCCGTGGTGGTCGGCTTGGCGCTCGTCGGTTGGCTGGGCGTGCGACGGCATCACATCCCGTCAACACCTCAGGCGGCACACGGGCTGACGATCCGGCAACGCTACGCCGTCAGTTCCATTCGCTTGGTCCGACCCTTGCCCTGTTACGTGAATGGCCGGCCGGTCGGCCAGTTGCTGCTGCGCGATTGCGCCCGCCGCAACGGCGTCGCCACCGGTCCGCTGGACGTCGGGCTCGACACGCCCGCGCCCTCCCGTTTGCCGGAAAGCCCGTCGCCGGTGGCGCCGTCGCCCCAATTCGCCCTCGCGCGCCCGGCCGTTGCCGTGGCGCCATCCTTCGCGGGTTCCCCCCCGCCGTGGCCAAACCGTGC
The DNA here is from genome assembly GCA_013815405.1 of Caulobacteraceae bacterium. GTDB lineage: Bacteria > Pseudomonadota > Alphaproteobacteria > Caulobacterales > Caulobacteraceae > Acaudatibacter. The sequence goes on from JACDGF010000486.1 coordinate 2,182, forward strand.
GGCCGCGCGGCCACAATCCGTTATGGGCGCATCGGCGC
>JACDGF010000033.1 GCA_013815405.1 Caulobacteraceae bacterium
CGCCTCCTGCTCGCGCAGGATGGCGATGATCTGCTCCTCGCTGAATCTCGACTTCCTCATCGGTCCGTCCCTTTCCGTTGGGCCGGACTCTACTTATTCCTGGAGGAGTTTCAGGGGGTCACGTCAGGCGAAGTGAACCACCATCTCCCAGAGGGAGGCGGTGACCGGGATGTCGAAGTTGTCGACGAGACGGGGGGTCGGGGCCGCTTCATCGCAGGAAGTGACGCTGTAGAGCTTGACCGTGAGGACCAGATGGTGGGTAGTCCTGGGGGTCACAAACCAATCCCATTCCGCCTTGTTGTCGGGGTCCATCGTCTGGCAGGGCGTCGTTTTGGAGTCGTCGATATCCACCCAGCCGACTTGGCGAGGACCAGAAAGGACAGCCCGGACGATCTTCACCGGAGCGAGCGGGTGGCTCGTGACCGCGCCCGGGGCGCCTCGGAAGTTGGCGTCGTCGACTGTCTTTGCTGGGGCGATGAAAAGCCGAAAATCAGTCGCCAAGTCGAGGGGCAATGTTTTGGGCGCATTGTAGGTGACCACCAAACCGGGGAGGGCGTCTCCGGCGGTGGGCCGCGCCGGGGGCACCGCTGGACCTGAGCGGTTCGGGTAAAGGACTTTACCAGAGTTCAGGTCGGTTTGATCACTTACGCCCATGCCCGGCGCGTTCGGGCCAGTGTCGACCGGGGGCGGCGGCGATCCGGCGACCTGGGCCTTGGTCGGCGTCGGGGCGGCCCCGCCGGCGGCCATGGAAGCCCGTTGCCGGGGCGAAGCCTTTAGATAGGCGTCGAGCTGGCTATAGGGGAACGGCTGCGCCGGCCCGGACGCCCTAAACGCGTCACTGTAGGCATAATAGGCATACGCGCGCGCCTTGCGGTCTCTCATGGCGTGGTGAGCGAAACGGTGGTGGAGCGCCATCCTCTCCGCGCCGGCTGGAGGATTGGAACCGGGCCGCATGGGCGTTGAGGGCGAATAGGCGCCGTCTGGCACCGGGGGCTCGGGAGGCGGAGGAGGCGGAGGCGGAGGAGGCGACGGCGCCTCTGGAGGCGGTGGTGGTGGAGGCGGTGGGTGGCTAGCGCAGGAAGTTTGACTGATACTCACCGCGGCAAGCAGAGCCAAACCCATTCCGTGACGGAGCCGACGCTGTTCCCAAAGCCCGTGCCGCTTCCTGGACGTCATCTTGGCATCCCCCGCCAAAATATAGCGGCACCTTGGAACAAGCGCTCCTCCACCGCAAGCCGTTGGTCTGTGCGGGGGACAGGAAAACGGACTCAACCCGATGGGTGAGCCGGCTCAATTTGGGCGTCGCGGGTCGGGCTTGAAGTCTTCGGCCGCGGCGCGGGCCGGCGAGGCGGTCGGCCTGATCGGCCACAGCTGGGGGGCTCCCGACGCTTGGCGGTCGGCCGTCTGGGCGGCGGGGGCGGCTTGCCCGTTCGCGGGCTGATCACCCTCGATCCGGTGGGGGCCCTCTGCGGCGCCGGTTCGAGGGGCCGGCGCGCCGGCTTTCTGGTTGAATGTCGAGGCGCGGCCCTCGTCGCCCGACCGCTCGGACCGCTTGGTGTCGCTGTGGCCCTGGGCGCGCAAGCCTTCCGGCCTGCCGGTCGCGCTCGCGACCCGTCATGTGGCGCTCGATCTCAATCACTGGATGTGGCCGCCATGATGGAACTCAGCGGCGCGCGCCAGTGGCTGGGATCTCCTTCAATCCCGTCGCGTCCCTTGGCCCTCTCGCCCGTTCTTCACGGGGTGGGGTGAGTGGGCCGCCGCCCGCCTCAATACGTCCCCCCCGGCGGGCAGGGCTTGGCGGGGCCGGAAAAAGATCCGTTCATCGAATACTTGCGGCCCGCGCCGGGGGAGGCGATCCCCGGGGCATTGTAGAACCAGCCGTGGAAGGCGAGTTCCTGGGGATTGTAGCGGACCCCGTTGGCCATGGTGATGGGCGGGAAGTTCGTGCCGGTGAGGGGATCGCCGGTCTCCCAGTCGGCCTGGCAGCCGGCGACCTGACCCAGCGCCCCCCACGCCGGGGCGCGGTTGGTCACCAGCGGATCGTCCAGCCATTCGCCCAGCTCGTGGCTGGGGATGGAGATGTTGGTGATCCCCGGCGCGTTCCAGAACCCCGCCGTGGTGTCGTATTCGGCGACCGCGAAGGTCTGGGGGGGCGAGCCGACCGCGCCGTGATAGCCGATCTGGCAGAAGTCCAGGCAGTCGAGCCCGGCGCTGGTGGTGGTGACCACGTCCTTGGCCAGGACGAGCACGAAGCTCGTGGGCGTGGCCTGGGGGATGCCCGGGATCAGGGTTCCGGTGACATAGGCGTGAAAGGCGGCGGTGCGCAGCACCCCCAGCGGGGCGCACCCCGTGCCGAGCACCTTGCCGCCGCCCAGGCTCGCCACCGTGGCGGCCGAGATCGTCCAGGGCTGGGCCACGGTGACGGCGAAGGCGGTGTGATAGGCTGTGCGGTGCAGGTGGCGCCACCATTCGGCCCGGCGAAAGGCGTCGATGTAGGTGGCAAGGCCGCCGTCGGTCCCGTCGATCAGGGCCGCGTGGCCGGCGCCCGTCCCCCCGTCGAACGTGGCCTTGGCGATCAGGGGCGAGGCGAGGAAGGCCGCCAGGGGCGTGGCCGCGCCCGGGATGCAGGCGTCCGGAGCCGTGGGATCGAAGGTCGTCGCGCCGATCTGGACGATCAGCGGCACCACTAGCACGGGGATGGTGACGGTCTGCCTCTTGGGATTGAACGGACTGCGCCCGACGATGACGGCCGAATAGACCCGGCCGTCCTTGGAAGCCTGGCGCGAGAACCTGGCCATGCGGATGGTGGTCCCCGCCGCGGAGGCCGCCACCGCCGCCGCCGGGTCGCCGCCCCAGGGAACCGCCCCGAACCGGCCGACGCCGTGGTTCTCCTCCGCCCCGGCCATGGGCCCGGCGAGCATCGCGCAGGCGGTCACGGCCAGCGCCGCGATCCAGCGCTTCCAGATTTCGCTCATCGGAGCCTCCCTGACGCGGACCCTCAGGATAACTCGACCCCCGGCCGATGGCGAGCCAGAGAGTCCGCCACCACCCAGGCGGCGCCGACGAGGGCGAGGTTGAGGGCGTTCTCGGCCCAGAGCCCATGGCTGGAGGGGTCGGCCAGGAGCAGGGGCAGGTGCACCAGCGGCGTGAAGGCGGCGAACATGACGGTCAGCAGGACGGCGGCGAGGCGGGCTTGCACGCTGGTGAGGATCGCGGCGCCCGCGACGATGTGGGTCACCCCGGTGGCATAGGCCCAGAACGCCTGGCTGGGCGGCGCCCACGAGGGGACCAGCGGGGCGGTGAGGTTCAGGTAGAAGAAGTGCGCTCCGCCGAACAGAAGTGCGCAGACCCCAAACGCTTGTTGGGCCAGGCGCGTCAGGCGTGCGGCCAGGGCCGCCTCGATCCGGGCGTTGCCGGCATAGACGATGAGGCCCCCCGCCGCGATCGCCAGCTGCTCGGCCGCGCCGCTGTAGGCGCCGTATTCGCGCGGGTGGGCGAGCGCCACGGCGCCGTTCATCAGGAGGACGACGATCAGCCCATAGTAGGCGGCGAGCGCCGCAGCGGCCCAGGCCGCGGCCCGTCGCCACTCGATCGCCGCTCCGGCGAGGAGCATGAACAGGGCGGCGGCATGCGCGAGAACGGCGCGGCCCGGAAAGCCCTTGGGGACCGGCTGCCCGGGATCAAAGCCGCCCCACACAAGCGAGACCAGGCCCAAGGCCATCACGCCCAGGCCGAAGACGCGCCAGCCGAGGGCCTTCGTCGTCGTATTCGTGGCCTTTCCCCCCCCTTGTCGGGCTCGATCCGGCGATCGCGTCATCTTCATCGCTCCCTCCCGCCATGGCGCCGGCGCCGGGCATCGCTTGACCCAGTCGCGCTAAGCATGGGCGCGGTCGACGACGCCAGCTCAGCCGTTCAATCACGAGACCCGACAACGAACCCTCCTCCGCCCCTCCAGGACAACTCTCCGCCCTGGATCGTTGTCGTACGCCCACGCTATTCCGGTGGGATGATCTGGAGCGCTTCAAATGAGACTTCAACACCTTGGCGCGGCGGCAATCGCCTGCCTTCTGCTGAGCGGTGGCGCGGCATCGGCGCAGACCGCGCCAGCCACCGACGCGACCACTACCCCCGCGGCCACGGCGCCGGCCACGACAGACGTGCCGGTCACCGCCCCGGCGGACACTCGCGACCATGATGGCTTCCCGTGGGGACTTCTCGGCCTCGCCGGGTTGGCCGGCCTGCTCGGCATGCGCCGCCGGGATGATCGCCCCGTCGTGGATACGACGGTGAACCGCACCACCCGGCCATAACCGCGAAGCTACGCCACCCCGTCGAGCCCGGCAGGCGCGAATCCCGACCACAGCGCGTCCGTCAGCTCGCCCGCGACGAAGGCTTCGTGCGCCGCCTTTTCGGACTCGGTGAGTCGCGGGGCCAGGGGGCGGGGACGGGGAGCGTAGGCCACTTGGGAGACCATCGAGCCGACGCCCCTGGCCGACGCCGCGACGAGGTCGAGGGTCCGCTCGCGCCCGCCGCGCAATTCGAGATAGACGTGAGCGAGGAGCCGGGCGTCGATGAGCGCCCCGTGTTTTTCCCGTTCGGCAAGGGAGATGCGGTAGCGTTTGCAGAGAGAGTCGAGGGAGTTGGACATCCCGGGGAACCGGGCCTGCGCGAGGCCCAGGGTGTCGACCCAGCGCGCCTCGTGGAGGGGCGGGTGGCCGGCTAGGACCAACTCGTGGTTGATGAAGCCCCGGTCGAAGCCGGCGTTGTGGGCGATCACGGCGGCCTCGCCGACGAAGGCCAGGAAGGCGTGGGCCACGGCCGCCTCGGCGAAGCGCGGCTTGCCGGCGAGGAAGGCGCGAGAAAGGCCGTGCACCCGTTCGGCATCCGGATCGATCTCCCGCTCGGGATCGACGTAGCAGTGGAAGTGTTGTCCGGTAGGAGCGAGGTCGTCGAGCTCGACGCAGGCGATCTCCACGATGCGATGCCCGGTCCGGGGATCCAGGCCGGTGGTTTCGGTGTCCAGAACGATCTCGCGCGCCATGCCGCTTCATTGCCCCTGCTTCGGACGGTGGCGCAAGCCCGCCAGGATGGCCGTGACCTGGGCCCGCGCGTTCTCCACGCCGCGGCTGGTGTCGATCACGTGATGGGCGCGGGCGCGCTTCTCCGCGTCCGTCATCTGGGCGGCCAGGATCGCCTCGAACTTGGCCGCGCTCATGCCCGGCCGGGCCAGAACCCGCGCCCGCTGGGCCTCTATCGGCGCGCTCGCCACCACCACCACATCCACCGCCCGCTCGCCGCCCGTCTCGAGCAGCAAAGGGACGTCCAGCACGGCAAACGGCGCTCCGGACGCCTCCGCTTCGGCCAAGAAAGCCGCGCGCGCTTGGCGCATCATCGGCCAGACGATGGCGTTCAGCCGCCCGAGCGCCTCCGGGTCGCCCAGCACCCGCTGGCCCAGGAGGGCGCGGTCGACCGCCCCCTCCCGGACCACGCCCGGGAAAGCCGTCTCCACCGCCGCGACGGCCGCGCCGCCTGGCTCGTAGAGCCGGCGGACCTCGGCGTCGGCGTCATAGACCGCCGCTCCGGCCTCGGCGAAGAGGGCCGCCGTGGCAGACTTGCCCATGCCGATCGACCCAGTGAGCCCGATCACGATCATCGCCGCCCGCTCGCCTTCATCCCTAGCGCCCACCGTGCCCTGGGGAGAAAACAACATCCGTCCCCCGGGAGGAAAGATCACCATGAAAGTCTTCGCGGGCGCCCTCGCGGCCGGCCTGGCCAGCTTCGCCGCGGCCAGCCCCGCCGCCGCCTTCTCCTTTGCGCCGACCAAGACGAGCTTCTTCGCCAGTGGCTCGGGTTTCCTGACCAGCGCGGACGCGCAGACCACCATACAATGCAACGAGTCGGTCAAGGGCCACACCACCAAGAAGGGCAAGGCCTTCATCGACAGCCTGGTCTTCAGCGGCGCGGATTCCGCCTGCGCCAACGCCGCGGCGACGGGCCTGCCCTGGAGGGTCAAGGCCACCGGCCCGGGCGCCGGCAAGATCCTGAACGCCGGCTTCACCGGAGCGGTGCTGGGAAGCTGCGGCCCGGCCACCTTCCCGATCACCGTCAGCGGCGCCGGGGTATGGGCCTTCAGCGCCACCCTGCCCCCGGGCACCCCCCCGGCCTGCTTTTTCTCGGGGAGCCTGCCCACCAGCCCGCCGATCAAGGTCGTCCCTTAGGGCTTCAGGCAGGATTGTCGAGGCCCGTTGATGGGCCGCGCCCCCTCCGTCACGGCGCTCTAAGAAGCGCCGTGCCACCTCCCCCGCTTCGCTGCGCTCGCATGGGAGGATTGAATAAATCCTCCCCCGTGCCTCTTCACGGGGGAGGGGGACCGCGAAGCGGTGGAGGGGGCCGCCGCCGCCTCCAGGCTCAATATGACCCACTCGCTATGCCTCCCCCAGCGTAGCGAGGGCGACCGCCCGGACATCCAGCCCTGGCGGCGGCCGGCCGAACAGGGCCTCGAAACTCGGCGCCGCCTGGCCGATCAGCATCGCCAGGCCATCGACAGTGCGGAGGCCCCGGGAGGCGGAACGGCGCAGGAACGGCGTCCCCACCGGCCGATAGACCATGTCCATCGCGACCGCGCCGTCGGCCAGGCCTTCGAGCGCGATGTCGGGCGCGACCGGCGTGGCGTTGATCACCGCCCCTGCGCCGGCCAGGGCCGCAGAGTCTCCCCACTCCATGCGGCGCGCCCGCGCGCCCAGCGCCTCGGCAAGGGCGTGTCCGCGATCCTCCGAGCGGCTCACGATGCGGATTTCGGGCGCCCCGGCGCTCAGCAGGGCCGCCGCCGCACCGCAGGCCGCGCCGCCGGCCCCCAGGATCACGGTTGGCCCGGCGGCCGGGTCGAAATCCGGCGCCTGCTGGGCGAACGCGGCCAGCAGGCCCTCGCCGTCGGTGTTGTCGGCCCTGATCCGGCCATCGGGATCGAAGACCAGCAGATTGGCGGCCCCCGCCCGCCGGGCGCGATCGCTCGCCCGATCGGCCACGCCGAGCGCGGCGGCCTTGAACGGGGCGGTGATGTTGAGGCCGCGAATCACCCCGCCGCGCAGCCCCCGCGCGAAGGCCTCGAAGCGTTCCGCCGGCGGCGAAAAGGCGACATAGACCGCGTCGAGGCCCGCCTTGGCGATCCAGGCGTTGTGGATTGCCGGGCTCAGGGAATGGGCGACCGGCGCGCCGGCCACCCCCGCCACCAGGGTTGCGCCGGAGATCACCCCAGCACCTCCACCTGCCCGCGCCCGCCGGAGAGGAGGTTCATCACCGCCGCCGCAGTCTCCTCGACCGAACGGCGGGTGACGTCGATCACCGGCCAGCCCTGGCGCTCGAACAGCCGGCGGGCGGCGATGATCTCGGCCCGCACCAGGTCGCCGTCGACATAGTTGCTCTCGCGGTCTTGGTTGAGGCTGCGCAGCCGGTTGCGCCGGATCTGGATCAGGCGGTCGGGCGAGACGGTGAGGCCCACCACCGGCACGCCGCTCAAGGCCGCCAAGCGCTCGGGCTGGGCGGCGCCCAACACCAGGGGGACGTTCGCCGCCCGGACGCCTCGGTGCGCCAGATAGATGCAGGTGGGGGTCTTGGAGGTCCGCGAGACCCCAACCAGGACCACGTCGGCCCGGGCGAGATCCTGATCGCCCTGGCCGTCGTCGTGGCCGAGGGCATAGGAGAGGGCGTCCATCCGGTTGAAATAGTCGGTGTCCAGGGCGTACTGCGCGCCCACCCGGGTGGACAGCGGCGCCCCCAGATAGCGGGAAAGGGCCGAAACCAGGGGATCGAGGGCCGCCATGCAGGGCATGTCCAGGCGCTGGCAGCCTCGCTCGAGGGCGGCGCGCAGGCCGCCGGCGACGATGGTGTGAAGCACCAGGCCCGGCGCGTTGGCGATCTCTCCCAGGGCCTGCTCCAGCTGCCGCTGGGATCGCACCAGGGCGTAGATGTGCTCGATCGGCAGGACGCTGGTGAACCGCGCGCAGACCGCCCGGGCCATGGCGTTGAGCGTCTCCCCGGTCGAATCGGAGACGAGATGGACGTGGAAATAGGTGGCCAGCCGCGTCGGGGGCGTCATCGATCGGCTCCTAGGGGCGCGATTTCATGGGGAGGCATGGTTAACGAGGGCTTGACCGATTGGACAGGGCCGCGAGCGGGCGGGGGACAAATCGGGGCGGCCCGAATCCAGGGCGCGGGGCGGGGGATAACCCCGCCGATTCCCCCCGCCGCCGTCCCCCGATCGGCCCGGCCGCGCACAACCGCCTCCCCCTTGTCCACCGGGGTCGCCGGCGAAGGCCTCGGCCGGGCGGCCGTCCCCACCTCAGAGCCGAAATTCCCTAGTGCAGTCAAGGCCATCGTAAGCCGCCCACACCCCAGCGCCCGCCCGCTCACACCTCGCCCGCCCAGGCGCGCCTTGTCGATGGGCGGGGCGCCGCCGGCGGAACCGGCGTTCGATCCCCGTCAATCCGCCTCCTGCTTCCTCTTCTCCGAAACCTTAACTCCTTATTTAGATTTCGATAGAAGGCGGCGCGCCAATTGCGCCCTTGAGGCCGGCGCGCCCAGACGATCTAAGGCGTGCATGAGCCCTGTCCCAAGAGCGGTCGCGCGATGACGGCCGCCCATGCCAAGATCGCCGTGGTCCTGTTCAACCTGGGCGGCCCCGACAGCCCCGAGGCGGTGCGGCCGTTTCTTCAGGCCCTGTTCAGCGATCCGGCGATCGTCGGGGCGCCGGCGATCGTGCGCCGGCCGCTGGCCGCCCTGATCGCCCGCCTGCGCGCGCGTTCGGCCATCGCCAACTATGCGGTGATGGGCGGGGGATCGCCGATCCTGCCACGGACGCAAGACCAGGCCCGCGCCCTGGAGGCCGAGCTGCGCCGCCGGCGGCCGGACGCGGAGGTCGAGGTCTTCATCGCCATGCGCTACTGGCGTCCGGCCGCCCAGGAGACGGCCAGGCGGGTGGCGGATTTCGCACCCGACGAAGTGGTTTTGCTTCCCCTCTATCCGCAGTTTTCCACCACCACCACCGCTTCGTCCCTGAGGGCGTGGCGAGCGGCCTACGCCGGGCCGGGGACGAGCCACGTGATCTGCTGCTGGTTCGAGAACCCGGGTCTGATCGACGCCCATGTCCGCCGTATCCGTGAAACCTGGGAAGGGGCGGGGCGGCCCAAGGTGAGATTGCTCTTCTCCGCCCATGGGCTGCCCGAGCGGATCGCCCGCACGGGGGATCCCTACCAATGGCAGATCGAGAGAACCTGCGCCAAGGTCGCCCATCGCCTGGGCCCCGGCTGGGACTGGCGGATCTGCTACCAGAGCCGGGTGGGCCCCCTGAAATGGATCGGCCCCTCTACACCCGAGGCGATCCAGGCCGCCGCGGCCGAGGGGCTGGGCGTGCTGATCGACCCGATCGCCTTCGTCTCCGAGCATATCGAGACCCTGGTCGAGCTTGATCGGGACTATGCGCGGCTTGCGCGGATCGCCGGGGCCCCCATCTATTTGCGGGCGCCGACGGTGGACGCCTCGGCGCCCTTCATCGAGGGCATGGCCGATGCGGTCGCACGGGCCCTCGGCCGGGAAGGCGCGGGCCCGGACGGGACGGCCTGTCCCGCCTCCCTCACCCGCTGCGGCCGGGCCAACCGGCGGATGGCGGCGTGATCCTGAGCGGGCCGCCCCCTTGACCTTCGCGCGGGCTTGTGTTTTGCCTCGCGGTCAAGAAGCGCGACCTTCTCGACGGTCGCGCTCCCGCCTCCTCAAAAGGAACGCGCGTCCCCGGCTCGGAGGCGAGAGCGCGATCCGACCCCCGCTTGAAATCGCCGCGCCGCCGATCCGATCCCGATCGACCCGCTGGCCCCAAGGACTGGTCCGAGCCTCGGCCCAAACTCCCTCTTAAAGACGAAGAGTCATTTTCCCATGTCAGACGTCATCGATATCGTCGCCGCCTCGCCGGCCGACGAGGCCGCCTTCGAGGCGGAAGGCGGCCAGTATCCGGCCGAACCCACCGAGGCCAGCAAGGCGATCGCGGCCCTGGGCCTCACCCGCATGTCCCTGCAGGAGCTGAAGGAGAAGTCGCCCGCCGACCTTCTGGCCTTCGCCGAGCAGTTCGACATCGAAAACGCCAACGCCATGCGCAAGCAGGACATGATGTTCGCTATCCTCAAGGTCTCGGCCGAGGAGGGGGTGGAGATTTTCGGCTCGGGCACCTTGGAGGTGGTCCAGGACGGCTTCGGCTTCCTGCGCAGCCCCGAGGCTAACTACCTGCCCGGCCCGGACGACATCTATGTCAGCCCCTCGCAGATCCGGCGCTTCGGCCTGCGCACCGGCGATACGGTCGACGGCGGCATCCGCGCCCCGCGCGAGGGCGAGCGCTATTTCGCCCTGACCAAGGTCGACCAGATCAATTTCGAGAACCCCGACAATGTCCGCCACAAGGTCCACTTCGACAATCTGACCCCGCTCTACCCCGAGGAGCGGATGACCATGGAGATCGACGACCCGACCCTCAAGGACCGCTCCGGCCGGGTGATCGACATCGTCGCCCCCCTCGGCAAGGGCCAGCGCTGCCTGATCGTCTCGCCGCCCCGGGTGGGCAAGACGGTGATGCTGCAGAACATCGCCAAGTCGATCGCCGCCAACCACCCCAATTC
>JACDGF010000487.1 GCA_013815405.1 Caulobacteraceae bacterium
GGCCAGGGTCGTCACGCGCGCCGCGCCCGGGCCGGCGCCGCGCCCCACCTCCCCGATCAAGGCGGTGAGATCGACCCGCTCGACGGCCTCGCCGCCCTCGTCACGGGCGAAGGCGAGGTATTCGTCGATCATATGCTCCATCTGCGCCAGGTCGCCCTTCATCGCCTCGACCCGCGGCCCGGGTTCGGCCAGGGCGAGCTCCAGCTTCAGGCGGGTGAGCGGGGTGCGAAGGTCATGGCTGACCGACGCCAAGAGGAGGGTGCGCTGGTCGACATAGCGCTGGATGCGCGCCTTCATGGCCAAAAACGCGCGGGCCGCCTGGCGCACCTCGCGCGCGCCGTGAGGGCGGAAAGGCATGTCGGCCCCTTTGCCGAAGGCCTCGGCGGCGGCGGCCAGGCGTTCGATCGCGCGAACCTGGTTTCGGATGAAGAGGATGGCCACGGAGGTCAGGAGCACGGTGGCGACGGTAAGCCACAGGATGAAAATGTGGCCGCGGGTGGCGAACACCCGGTCCTTGGGCGCGATGATCCGCAGCACGCCCCCCCTCACCTTCACCCGCACGTCCACATAGGCCGGATAGCGGCCGGTATCGAACCACACGGGGGCGTCGATGCGGTCGGCGAGGGCCTCGCGCAGGGAGCGGTCGACGGCGACGAACAGGGAGGAGCGCCGGCCCTTGGGCAGGACCCCTGCCTCCTTGAACGCGATGGAGAGATCGAGGCTCTGGCTCGCGCGCCGGGTCAGGCGGGCGAGGTTGGCGGCGGTGGGATCCTCCTCGTAGCTCCTGAGGATCAGGGCGACGTCGCCGGCCAGGCCCTCGGTGAGATGGGCGTTCACCGTCTGCCAGTGGGCGTCGAAGAAGACGTAGGTGACGGCGATCTGCATCACCGCCACGGGAAGGACGATGATCAGGAGGCTGCGCGCGAACAAGGGGGCGGGCACCCGGCGCTTGACCATCCGCCAGAAGAAGCCCGGCCACGGCCGCGCCATCAGCGCACCGGGCCGTCGTGCGCGCCCCAAGGGAGCCGCATCAGTCGGGGGTCAGCATGTAGCCGACGCCGCGCACCGTATGGAGATAGCGCGGGTTGGCGGGGTCGGCCTCGACCTTGCGGCGAAGGCGCGTGACCTGGATGTCGACGGCCCGGCCCGAGCCCCGCGCTCCGTCCTGGGCCAGGTCGCGCCGGTCGACCGCGGCGTGGGCCGCCGAGGCGAGCTTGCGCAGCAGCCTCCGCTCGGCCTCGGTCAGGCGCACGGGCCGCTCGTCGCGGGTCAGTTCCCCGCGGGCAAGGTCGAAGCCGCAATGGCCCAGCGAGATCTGGTTGACCAAGGGCGGCGCGCCGGCGCGCCGCAGGATGGCCTCAACGCGCAGCAGCAGCTCCCGCGGCTCGAAGGGCTTGGCCAGATAGTCGTCGGCGCCCAGGGCCAGGCCCTCGATCCGGTCGTCGGGCAGGCCCCGCGCGGTGAGGATCAGCACCGGCGCCCGGCCCGCGGCCCCCGCCCGGGCCCGAAGCCAGCGGGCCAGGGAGAAGCCGTCCTCCTTGGGCATCATCACGTCGAGAATCAGGAGATCGAAGTCCAGGGTCGACAGCAGGCGCCGCGCGGCCGCGGCGTCGGCGGCGACCGTGACGCGAAATCCCGCCCGGGCGAGGTATTGCTTGAGGAGATCACGGATGCGGTCGTCGTCATCCACCACCAGGAGGTGCCGCCCACCCTGATCCGCGGTGATCGCCATGGTAGCCTCCTTAGCGCCGGAGCGGAAACGCACAAAGCGCGCCGTTGACGGGGGCCGAGCGGCGCGGTCTAAGGAGGTCTTTCGATCGAGGAGATTTTTCGCCGATGCCCCTGGTTCCTTACGACGATCGTGACGGTTGGATATGGATGGACGGTCAATTAATCCCCTGGCGCGAGGCGAATGTGCACGTTTTGACCCACGGGCTCCACTATGCCTCGGCCGTGTTCGAAGGCGAGCGTATGTACGGCGGCGAGATCTTCGAGCTGACCCAGCACAGCGAGCGGCTGCTCGCGTCCGGGCGGCTCCTCGACTTCGAAATCCCCTTCACGGTCGAAGAGATCGACCGGGCCTGCGTCGAGACCTGCGTCCGCAACGGCTTGGCGGACTGCTACCTGAGGCCCATCGCCTGGCGCGGCTCGGAGACCATCGGCGTCGCCGCCCACGACAGCAAGATCCACCTGGCCATCGCGGTGTGGGAATGGC
>JACDGF010000488.1 GCA_013815405.1 Caulobacteraceae bacterium
GCGTCGACCAGCCGTTGGAGGTGGTCGGCCTGGACGGCGTGCCCACCGGCTCGCAGGACGGGACGGCGCGCGGCCGGCCGATCTGGATGAAGCACATCCTCATCCCCACCGGCGGGCGCGCCGAATTCATCGTCACCACGCCGCAGGCGAGCGTCAAGCGCGCCGCCTTCGAGACCCGGGCGATCGACACCGGGCCCGATGGCGATTCCGACACCGCGCGGGCCCTGGCTCTCCTGACCGTGACGGGCAAGGGCTCGGACGCCGGCGCCGACCTGCCGTCGATGCCCCCGGCGCGCCCGGCGCCGAGCGCCCAGCTGTTCGGCGGCCTGGAGGGCGCCCAGGTCACCGCCAGCCGGACGCTTTATTTCTCGTCCTTCTCCAAGGCCCCGCGCGGGCGCCTGCATCACGACCACGCCACCAAGTTCTTTATCACCGTCGACGGCCAGAGGCCGAGGCTGTTCCGGACCGACAACCCGCCGGCGATCGTCACCACCCAGGGGGCCGTCGAGGAGTGGACGGTGGAGAACCGCACCGGCGAAGTACATGAGTTCCACATGCACCAGATCCACTTCAAGCTCATGAAGCAGAACGGGGTGGTCCTTAGGCCCAGCCAGCGGCAATACCTGGACACCGTCCAGGTCCCCTATTGGACGGGGACGGGCCCCTATCCGAGCGTGACTATGCTGATGGACTTCCGCGGCCACGTGACCGGCGACTTCGTCTACCACTGCCACATCCTTGAGCACGAGGACGGCGGCATGATGGCCACCATCCGTGTCCTGCCCCGGCCTTAGGCGCCGTTTTCTGAGCGCGGGCTTCCACCTCTCGACTGGGGCGAAAGAAAGAGCGGGACGCCCGCGCTCCGGGCGGCCGATGCGCGCGGCGTTGACTTCGCGAGCGCGGTAGGATCGGTATCCCCGCCGGGGGACGGGGAGGAAACGCGCTTATGGACTGGACCAGCGGCTACGTCGCCGAGATCGACTACACCCATGGCTACTATCGCGAGATCGCGCCGGGGCTGATCGACTTCGCCCTGCTCTTGAGCGGCCACGAGCCGCCGGACCGCTCGAACATGCGCTATCTCGAGCTGGGCTACGGCCAGGGCCTGTCGGCCAACATCCATGCCGCCGCCGTGGCCGGGGAGGTTTGGGGCGCGGACTTCAACCCCGCCCACGCGGCCAACGCCCAGTCCCTGGCTCAGCGCGCCCAGTCGCAGGCCCGCTTCTTCGACGACAGCTTCGCCGACCTGACGGCACGGGACGATTTGCCGGCCTTCGACTACATCGTCCTGCACGGGGTGTGGAGCTGGGTCTCGGACGAAAACCGCCGGGCGATCGTCGAGATCATCCGCCGCCGCCTGAAGGTCGGGGGCGCGGTCTATATGAGCTACAACACCCTGCCCGGGTGGGCCGTGGCCATGCCGCTGCGCCATATGATGACCCTGCACGCCGAGACGGTGGGCAGCGACGCCCAGGGGGTGGTCGGCCGGATCGACGCGTCGATCACCTTCGGGGCGAAGCTGGCCGAGGTGGGCGCGCGCTATTTCGCGGCCAACCCCATGGCCAAGACCCGGCTGGACGCCATCGCCGGACAGAACCGCAACTATCTGGCCCACGAATATTTCAACCGCGACTGGGCGCCGATGTATTTCTCCGACGTCCACGCCTGGCTGTCGGACGCCAAGCTGAGCTACGCCTGCGCCGCGGCCCTGCTGGACCAGATGGACGGGTTCAACCTGTCCGCCGCCCAGCAGGAGGTGCTGAACGCCATCCCCTACGCCGTGCTGCGCGAGACGGTCCGGGACTATCTCTTGAACCAGCAGTTCCGGCGCGACGTCCACACCCGGGGCGCCCGGCGCCTCTCCCCCCTGGAGCGGCTCGAACGGCTGAACGACCTGCGCATTGCGCTCACCGTGGCGGCGGGGGAGATCACCTGGGAAGTGGAGGCGGGGCTGGGGAAGGTCGGGCTGAAGCCGGAAATCTACGGGCCGATCGTCGACGCTCTGGCGGACGATGGCGCTTCGCCCAAACGGATCGGCGACCTGGCGGCGCGGCCGGAGATCGCCGCCCTGCCGCCGGGCGCCCTGATCGAGGGCCTGGCGGTGCTGGTGGGCTCGGGGCGCGCGCATCCCGCCCAGAGCGACGCCGACGCCGAGGTGGCGGCGCCCCGATGCCGGCGGCTCAACGCCTATCTGCTGGATCGGGCCCGGATC
>JACDGF010000489.1 GCA_013815405.1 Caulobacteraceae bacterium
GTACCCCCGCAAGGGCCTGTCGGTCGCCTCCGGCCACGCGTCGCTCACATGGGTCCACAACGGCTCGTAGAGCGACCAGGCGCCGGCCTGGTCGGTCTTCCAGCCATGAGACATCACCACCAGATCCGTGATCCCCGGGCTCAGAAGCCCCGCCAGCCGGCCTTGCGTCCCGACGTCGGCCAGGCCCCCCTCGGCGTCGAACGACAGCCACTCGAAGGGCGAACCGGCGATCGTGGCCATGGCCAAACCTTTCCTTTTCAGACCGATTGCAGGGCGCGCATCAGATCGAGCAACCCCGCGCCCTGGAACTCCGGGCGACGCTTCAGGTCCGTCGCCGTGGCAAGGAAGATCGCCTTGAGGTCTTCGGGCCGGCTCTTGTATTCCTGACGCACCGACAGGAAGCCCGCGATCGCCCCCGACACGTGAGGCGCCGCCATGCTCGTGCCGCTGTCCTCCTTGAACGCGGCGACGCCGGGGCCGCTTGGGTCGTTGGCGGCGCAGGAAACGATCCGTTCCCCCGGCGCGACGATGTCCGGCTTCACCCGCCCGTCCGCGGTCGGTCCCTTGGCCGAGAAATAGGAAATCCCATAGACGTGGGGCATGTCGCGGTGCGTCGAGCCGACGGTAATCGCCAGTTCCGCGTTTCCCGGATCAGCGACGGTGGATAGCAGCGCGGCCGATTCGGAGGTGCCCTGCTGGGTCGTCACCCGACCGTAGCCGGCGTTGCCGGCGGCGACCACCACCACCACCCCGCAGCGCACCAGCCGGTTCACCTCGACGCACAGCGGGCTCTGGCCGGCGGCGAACCACTGGGCCTCGAACGGATATCCCAGGCTGAGGTTGACCCCGTCGATCTTGACCGCGCGCCCATAACTGTTGGCCTGCTGGATATAGCCGATGGCCGCGATCAGATCGCTCGCCAGCCCGGACTTGCCGCCCTTCAGCACCTTGAGACTGAGGAGCTTGCACTTGGGCGCCAGGCCCGAGATGAACCCTCGGGGCTCGACCATCGTCGCCGTGCCGTCCTGGCCGGCGCGGACGACCTTGTTGACGACGATCCGGTCGATGCGCTTGGCGGCGGTTCCTTCGCCAAGGACATCGCCCGCGATCGTCTCCCCCGCGATGATGCCGGCGACATGGGTGCCGTGGCCGTCGGTGTCGACCAGGGCGGCCGTCTCGGCGTCGTCGTCGCTGGCGTGAGCCGTGGTCAGGTCGTAGTGCCGCAACCCCCCGGGCAGGTCGAGATTGCCATGCTTGCGGAAATGCGGATGCGCCCCGTCGATGCCCGTGTCCGCCACCGCCCATACCACCCCCTCGCCGGCGGTGGCGAAGGCGATGCGGGCGGCGTCGCACTTGATGGTCCGGGCCGAGACGTAAACGAACGGCCGGACCTCGTGGTCGAGCCAGATCTTATGGATGGGATGGCAAATCCGAGACGTCGGCGGCGGGTTTCCCTGGAGTGTCTCGATGGTCTCCGCCGTCAGGCGGGCGAAGAGATAGGTTTCGGTCAGCAGCGATTTGCGCTCGTCGATCTCGTCGGCCGGGCCGAACGCGAGCTCGGGCCAGAGATCGGCGGCAGGCGCCAGGATCGCGCGCGTCCGCGTCCCGGTCTGAAGCGTGGGGGCGTCCCCGCGACCGGCGTGGTAGCGGATCAGCAAGGCGTCGCGGGCGGTGGTCGCCCCGCCTGGAAAGTCGGTATTGAGTTCGATGATCACCTGAAAAGTGTGCGCGCCAGCATCGGCGGCCGTCAGATGGCGCTCCGTCCGGGGCTTGTCCATCGCCGCCAGGAGATCCGGCGCGATGCGCGTCTTGACGAGGTTGTCGCGCATCTCCTGGGACCCGGCCGTCGGCGGCCCGTCCCCGGGTTCCGGATTGTCCTGATCACCGCCCATGGCGCCCCGGGCCCAGATCGATCCGCCGCGGGTCCTATTCCGCCGCCTGCAGCGCCACACCGAACCTGGGCGAGAGCTCCCCGGCGGCATAGCGTCGCGCCATGGCGGCCATGGTCACCGGCTTGATCTTGTCGGCCTGGCCGGCGGCGCCGAATTCCTCGAAGCGCTGGCGGCAGACGGCTGTCATGGCGGTCATGGCGGGCTTCAGGTACTTGCGCGGATCGAACTCCCCCGGGGTCTCGGCGAACACCTTGCGGATGGCGCCGGTCATGGCCATGCGGTTGTCGGTGTCGATGTTGATCTTGCGCACGCCGTGCT
>JACDGF010000490.1 GCA_013815405.1 Caulobacteraceae bacterium
CCGCGGGCCTGTTCGCCCGCGCCCTGGATGGCGAGGTCGCCGGCCTCCTCGCGCGCCAGCAGGCGGGTCGCCAAGCCGCTGACCGCCGCGGTGCGCAAGGCGGTGATCTCGGCGGCGGCGAGCAAGGCGATGGGCCGGCCGTGCTCGGGTTCGAACAGCACGACCAGGCCCAGGTGGGAGGAATAGCCGGCGGCGACATTGCCCGGGAAGATGCTGACCAGCTTGACCCCGAAACATTCGGGCTCGGCCAAGTAGCCCGGCATGTTTCCCATCAAACCCTTCGCGCCCGGTAGAGCGATAACGGATCGCAACGGGATGAGCGCGCGCCCTTGGGAGACGGCGATCATCGTCGTCGTCATCAAGCCGATGCATTCCCCCATCGGCAGCAAGGTTCGAACGTCCGCCCCGCTCAGGATCCGGATTTCCACGCCCCGCCCCCCGTCATGTCACCGCTGAAAAAGCGCCAAAGCGTTCGTGCTCGTAGTCGCGGCTTTCGAGGACCTCGCGCATAATTGTCACCGCGTCCCACACATCGACGAAACGCAGATAGAGCGGCGCGAAACCGAACCTGAGGAGATCGGGAGCGCGGAAATCGCCGATCACCCCGCGCGCGATTAGGGCCTGCATGATGGCATAGGCTTGGCGGTGGGCGAAGGCGACGTGGGAACCGCGCGCCGCCGCCTCGCGCGGGCTGGCCAGCCTCATTCCGGCGAAACCGCACCGCGCCTCCACCAGGTCGATGAACCGGTCGCCGAGCGCCAGGGCCTTGGCTTCCAGCGCGGTCATGTCGACCTTGGCGAACAGGTCCACCCCAGCTTCCAGAGCGGCCAAGCCAAGAATGGCCGGGGTGCCGCATAGCTGCCGGCGAATCCCGGGGGCGGCGACGTAGGCGTCGCTGAAGGCGAAGGGTTCGGCATGGCCCATCCAGCCCGACAGGGGCGAGCGCAGGGCGGCCTGATGACGCTCGGCGACGAAGGCGAAGGCCGGCGCCCCCGGTCCGCCGTTCAAATATTTGTAGCCGCAGCCGACGGCGAGATCCGCCCCGGCGCCGTTCAGGTCGACCGCCAAGGCGCCGGCGCTGTGGCTCAGGTCCCAGACCGTCAAGGCGCCGCGGCCGTGGGCCAGACGGGTGATCGCGCCCATCGGCCAGCGGCGGGCGGACTTGTAGTGGACATGGGTAAGGACCACCGCCGCCACGTCGGCGTCGATCGCGGCCGGCAGGTCGTCGGCGGCGACCGCCTTCAGTCTCACCGCGCCGCGGAACAGGGCTTCGATCCCCTGGAGCATGTAGAGGTCGGTGGGAAAATTCCCCCGCTCGGTGAGGATGGTCGCGCGGCCGGGGCGCACGGTGAGGGCGCCGGCCACCAGCTTGAACAGATTGACCGAAGTGGAGTCGGCCACGACCACCTCGTGCGGAGCGGCCCCGATCAGGGGGGCGATCTTGGCCCCCACGCGCATCGGCGCTTCGATCCAGCCGTTGGTGTTCCAGCTGCGGATGAGGCCCTCACCCCACTGACGGGTGACCACGTCCGCCACACGTGCGGCCGTCGCCCTGGGCAGGGCGCCCAGGGAATTGCCGTCGAGATAGATCACCCCCGCCGGCAGATCGAAGGCGTCTCGCAGGGCCGCCAACGGATCGGCGGCGTCCAGCCGGGCGAGGTCTTCGCGGGTCGGCGCGCTCATGGATTCAACGCTCGCAGCACCGCCCGCACCGGCGAGGCGTCGAGCCCCGCGAGCCGCAGGGGCAGGGCGATGAGTTCGTAGTCGCCGAAAGGGACATCGTCGAGCACCAGGCCTTCGAGGATCGACAGGCCCCGCCGCCGGATGGCGTTGTGGGCCGGCAGATCCTTGGACGCTTCCGGATCCATCGAGGGCGAGTCGAGGCCGACCAGGATCACGCCGCGATCGGCGAGGTCGTCGATCAACTCGGCCGAGGCGGCGGTGAAGGCGGAGACCCACGCGTCGGCGGGAAAGCGCTCAAAGGTCCGAAGCAGGATGCGTGGCGGAGGGTCCTTCAGCGACGCGGCGATGTCTCGCGGGCGAACCAGGCTGTCGGCATGGCGTGCGTCGACGACCCGGCACGGACCCAGGTAGCGATCCAAGTCGAGCGCGTCGACCGCGCCGCCGGCCGGATCATAGTGGAGAGGCGCGTCGGCATGGGCGCCGGTATGGGGCGACAGGGTCAGCTTCGCCACATTGACCGGGCA
>JACDGF010000034.1 GCA_013815405.1 Caulobacteraceae bacterium
GGGCGCCATTGTCGCGCGCCAGCCATTCGGTGTGGATACGGCCGGCGAGCGTCACGCAGTCGGCGCAGAAGCGGATGGTGGCGGTGCGCCCCGTGGCGGGGCCATAGACGCTGTCCCCGACGTTCACGCCGCTGCCGAACCCCAGATGGCTGGTGTAGAAGCCCTCGACGTCGTCACCGTCCCAGGCGACGTTCAGGAAGTGGTTGTCGATATCCGGGAACGAGGCCAGGGAGCGGATGGTGGAGGCCACCACCGGCTCCACCCCCCGCCCGATGTCGGCGGCGGTATAGACCACGCAGTTTGCGTCGTAGGTGTCGTAGATCAGGCCGACGGCGCCCTCGATCCAGATGCGCCGCGTTATCCGCACGATGAAGTCGACGATATCGCGGTATTCGTCGGGAAATCCCCGCAAGGGTTGCCGGATATCCACGCCTCCCAGGATCTCCGTCTCGCTCCGGTGGCGGACGCGTGTGATCGCCGGCCGATCGGCGAGGCGATAGGGCCCGGCCCGCGCGCGCGGCGCTGTCGCCTTGCCGGCGGCGACTTTCTCAGCTGCCATGCCTGGCCTCCGGCTCTTCCTTAGGCGCCGGCCTTCCCGCGCGCCACGCGTTGCGCCGCTGGTGAATGCGGATGCATTCTCACCATGGATGTGATCTCCCTCCGCGGCAATACGAAAGGGTGCGACCATGGCGGACTTCCAATCGGAAAAGGCGGTTGTTCGGCGGCTGCATGCCGAGCTCGCCGATGCGGCGCCGGAGTCGGTCGCGGGCGTCCTGGAGCGCTATGTGACGCCGGAGTGGCTCTGGCGGGGCATGCACCCCTTTCACGAGCAGCACGGCGCCGACGCGGTGGCCCGCGTCTTCTGGGCGCCTTTGATGACGGCCCTGGGGCCCTTGCAGCGTCGGCCCGACATCTTCATCGCCGGCTTGAACCAGATCGATGGTTTCCAGAGCCTGTGGGTGGTGCAGATGGGTCACCTGATGGGGCTGTTCGATCACCCTTTTCTCGGAATCCGACCGACCGGCAAGATCGCTCTGTTGCGCTTCGTCGAGTTCAATCGCGTGGCCGACGGCCGCGTCGCCGAGACCGCCATGTTCTTCGACCTGCCGCATCTGATGATCCAGGCGGGGCAGAATCCGTTTCCTCCCCAGACCGGCGCCCATCTCGTTCAACCCGGGCCGATGACGCATGACGGCCTCATCCACGATGCGCGGGACCCGGCGGAGGGCCACGCCACCTTGGCCGCGATCAACGCCATGCTCGATAATCCAGGCGCCAAATTCCACAACACCGACGAGGCGAACCGGCTCGCCCGGGTGTGGCATGACGACATGATCTGGTGGGGCCCCGCCGGGATCGGCGCGACCTATACGATCCAGCGCTACGTGCGACAGCATTCCATCCCCTTCGATCAGGCGCTGTCGGAAGGCTATCGGTTCAACGGCCACCTGTGCCGGCTTGCCGAGGGGAGTTTCGGCGGCTTCTTCGGCTGGCCCAATCTCACCCTGCGCAACGCGGGCGGCTACATGGGGATGACCGCCGGCGCCGGTCCGGCCGACATGCGCGTGGTCGACATGTACCGGGCCCGGGACGGAAAGCTGGCCGAGAACTGGATCTTCATCGACATCCTCCACTACCTCGCCATGCAGGGGCTTGATGTCCTGGGCCGGATGGCTTCGCTCTCACAGGGGCGATAGCGCCTCGGTAGGCGCCGGGCGCCCGAGGGTCTCCGGAAGGCGCGCCCACAAGGCCGCCCCCGCCACATAGACGAGGGGCGCGAGGCTCATCGCCCCGATGAGCCCGACCCGTTCGCTCGCGAAGGCCGCGAAAAGAGGCGCCCCGATCGAAAGGATATGCCCCGCCTGGAAGAGCGCCACGCCATAGGGGCGAAGATTGAGCGGGAACATTTCGGCGAACCACACGCCCCAGGCCGTCGTGCAGGACAGGCCGAAACCGAAGACGAATCCAGGGACGACGAGGGCTTGGGAACCGAGGCCGCCGTAGAGGAAGACCAGGATGGCCGCTCCCGACAGCAGATAACCGGTGGCGGGCAAGCGCCGGCCGAAGCGATCGGCTATCACGGCCCAGGCGAAAGTGCCGATCAGGGAGCCGGCGCTGATCACGGCGATCACTAGGCCCATGGTCCCGGCCGAAGCCTCGCGCACCTGCTTCAGGTAAAGCGTCACGAAGCTGAAGAAGAGTTGATAGGCGTTGAAGTCGATACCGGAGAGTAGCACGCAACCTAAGGTCAGCCACCGCCATCGAGGCCCAAGCATTTCGCGCCAACTCCCGGCCGACTGCGTCGGGCCGGTGTCGTCGAACGCGCGATAGCGATCGTCTCGTGGAATGGCCAGCAACAGGATGAGGGACAGGGGCAAGGGGAGGGCGCCCAGCCAGAGCAGTATGTGCCAGTGCGCGTCCCCGACCGCCGCCCCCACCGCCGCGACCAGGATGTTCGAGGTCGGGTACATGGCGGAATTGACGGCGATCAGCTTGCCCCGCGCGCCCGCCGGGAACAAGGCGACCACCAATCCCGTCGCCACCACATAATAACCGCCCAGCGCCGCGGCCAGCAGCATGCGAGCCCCCGCCCAGGTGACGAACACGCCCGAAGCAGCCTGGATCGCGGCCGTTGCGCCGATGGCGGCGGCGATGGCGCCGGCGGCGCGTCGCCGGCCGAGCCGCGCGATGATCTCGGCCCAGCAGAGCGCGCCGACGGTGATGCCCACCGTACCCGCGCTGGAGATGATCGCCGTCTGGCTTACCGAAAAATGAAGCTCCGAGACCAGGTATGGCCGAACATAGTCGATGACGACGAAGTTATAGCAATAGAAAATATAGCCTATCAGCACGACCCCGAAAGTCAGCAACCTTCGAGATAGGGGAATTTGACCAGCCGGTTGCGGCGGCGAACTGATCATGCCCGACGTTTCTTGTCAGGTGACACAGCGCCTGGTGTGCTCGCCTCCCCAACCACCGTCATCCCGGCCGTAGCGCAGCGGAGGGCCGGGACCCAACAGGGGCCACCGCCCGAGAGATCGCCGCCGCCAGCCGGCGTCGACGCCGCCCCTGGGTCCCGGATCGAACGCGCAAGGAGACGCGTCCGTCGGGGATGACGGTGAGGTTAAGGATGGCGGAGTCCAGAGCCTGAATCATCTGTTCGGTTTAGTGCGTTAGGGTCAAGGCGGCCCGCGGCCGACGATCAAAACGATTGACCGAACCTGATGCCGATGGTCAGCGGCTGAATATATACGGCATATATCTCACCCACGGGGTCGGCGGCGCTAGGGCCGCAGACATTGATGTTGCACTCCGCCGCGCGTGAGAGCTGCCCCCTCTCGTCGGTGATGTTCCGGATGTAGACCTCCAGGCTGGTCCTCCCCTTCGCCACCCCAAAGGCCCCGTCCATGGTGAAGTAGGAGGGAAGCACGCCCGTCTTGGCCAGGTCGCTGGTGACGAGCACCGGGTTGCGCTCACCGACGTAGACGCCGGCGAGCTGCGCATGGGCGTCCAGTCCAAAGAGGTCGAAGGTGTAGCGCCCGATCAGATTGCCCTTGACCTGGGGGGTCAGGGGCAGGCGTTGCCCGGCCGGAGCGGACGGTGTCGTCGATCCCACGAAGAGAGGCGTTGTCAGCTTGGCGTCGACATAGGTCCCCGCGCCGCTCAGCTGGAAATGCCGGGTGGCCTGCCAGGCGAAGTCCCCCTCGACGCCCCGCGTTCGCGCGCCCCCTGCGTTGGCGATCAGGGCCACGCCGCTCCCGCCGGGGGCTTGATAGGTGACCTGAACCCCATTCCAGTCCTCCTGGAAGATCGTCGCGTTGAGGGTCAATCGACGGTCGAAGAAGGCGTTCTTGGAGCCCAGCTCATAGTTGTTGAGGTGGTCGGCGTCGAACGGCGCTCCGGTTCCCGCCCGGTTGATGCCTCCGGGACGAAAACCGGTGGAGGCGGTGAAGTAGACCAGGTGATCGGGATCGAACTTGTAGGTGGCGTTGGCTTTCCAGGTGACGCCGTCTCCCTTCGAGGTCTTGGGCGAGATCGACCCATCCGGGTTCAGGACGCCCAGATTGGTGCAGGGTGTGCCGGGCACGACGGCCGCGCCCAACCCGTAGGGGCCGACCGGCGGCCCGAGGCATTGCCGAACCCCGGTCCCGAAATAGGTCGTGTTCACCCCGTAGAATCCGACCAGGGAATTGTCGAAACGATAGCCCCGGATGCCGCCGGTGATCGTGAGCTTGTCGGTGACTTCAAAATCTCCCTGGCCGAAGGCGGCGTAGTCCCGGTCTATGCGGACTTCCTTGGTCAGCCACACCTGGCCCGGACGGCCCGGCACCGAGAGGCGATCGGCGAAACCGGTGGTCAGATAGTCGTTCTCCTCCTTTTGGTATTGTCTTTGATAAAACAGGCCCGCGACCGCGCGGAAACGGCCGATGCGGGGGGAGGCGACGCGAAATTCCTGGCTCACCTTGTGGTAGGCGTCGGTATTGATGTTCAGCTGCGACGGATTGATCAGCTCGCCGGCGTTGTTCACGACGTAAGCGCCGGAGCCATGGACGAGATCGTAGAAATAGCCGTAATCCGAATAGTCGTTGTGGCTTTGGGAATTGCGCTGCATGTAGTCGCCGGCGTAGGTGATGTCGAAATTGGCGATCTTGCCGGTGATCGTCAGCCCGGCCTGATACCACTCGTCGTGCCCCCCTTCGGGGTAGTAGTGGCCCACCTCCAGGTCCGGCAGGGTCGTATCGGCCCGGAAGGATCCGTGCCAGCTTTCGCGCTGCGCGATCACCGAGGGCAGGATCGTCCAGTTCTCGTCCAGCCTGATGCCCAGCTGGGCGCGAGCCCCCACCGTGTCGGTGGTGTTGGCGTTCGACTCCAGCAGGTTCCCGTTCGTCTGGGTGATTCCAGACGTCGGAAAGGTGCGCGCCTTGAAGACGTTGGAGATGTAGCCGCCGGTATGGTCGTACCAGCCGACCGCGCGCAGGGCGATCTTGTCCTTGACCAGCGGCGCGTTCAGATAGGCTTCGACGATCCCGCCGGGCCCGCCGTCGACCACCTGGTTGAACTCCAGGTTGTAGCCGCCGCTCATCCGCGAGAAGTCGGGCTTGTTGGTGATGATCCGGATGGTGCCCGCCTCGCTGGAGGCGCCGTAGAGCGTGCCTTGGGGGCCGGCGAGGGCCTCGACACGAGCGATGTCATAGATGTGGATGTCCGGCGCGCCGGTGATCGTGCTGATGGGCTGTTCGTCGAGATAGGTCCCCACCGTCGGAAGGGTGCCGGAGAGATAGAGCCCTCCGTCGGTGGCGATCCCGCGGAACGAGACGGAGCTGTTGCCCGGAATGCCCGTGGAGCCCGTCGTGGTGCTGACGCTGGGCAGAAGCTTCACATAGTCCTCGAAAGACTTGACCCGGAGCTGTTCCAGCTTCTGGGTGGTGAACGCCTGGATGCTGATGGGAACCGACTGCAGGTTCTCCGCGCGCTTCTGAGCCGTGACGACGATCTCTCCCACGGTGGCGGGGCCCGCGCGCGCCGGCGGCGGCGGGTTGAACTCGCTCGCGACGGGCTGCGCCAGGGCGAGAGACGGCGCAACCAACGCCGACCCCAGGAGAAGAGCGAGACGCACCCGATGCGAGGAGCTAACTCCATGAGTTGGCGTCATGATTGTGCTCCCCGCCGGCATGCATGCGAAATCAATTCTGGCGACGCTGCGCCAAAGCGTGAGGCTTGTCCAGCGTCATCTTCGCGCGGTCGATGCGCGTTGGAAGGTTGGTGTTTCAAGAGGCGCGCCTGAACGAAGGTGTGTGCATGCCGTATCGATGGCCCTGGCGTGGGGCGGCGGCGCGATTGACACTCGCCGGCGCCCGGGGTGACAGAGCGGGCCCATGGCGACGCTTACCGCTTCGGAGTTGACCCAAAGGCTCGCGGCCGCCACCCACGACCCGCTGTTGGTGCGCGCGGCTGTGGCGCTTGGGAAGGACGAGCTCGCCATCGCCGAGCGGCTGTTGCGACCGCGCCTGTCCGAACAGCCCACCGATGTCGTGGCCATCAGATTGCTGGCCGAAGTGGCGGCGAGGCTGGGCCGGTTCGCCGACTCCGAAGCCTTGCTGAGGCGCGCGCTGGAGCTGGCCCCGGGTTTCGACGCCGCGCGCGCCAACCTCGCCACGGTGCTTCACCGGCAAAGCAAGTTCGAGGACGCCCTCTTCGAAGCCGACCGCCTGCTCGCCGCCAGCCCCGCCGACCCCGCCCACCTCGCCTCCAAGGCCGCCATCCTGGTGCGCGTCGGAGGATACGGGGAGGCGATCGCCGCCTATGAAACCATCCTCGCCCGCCACCCCGGACAATCCAGGCTGTGGGTCAGCTACGGTCACGTGCTCAAGACCGTCGGAAGGCAGGCCGATGGGGTGGCCGCCTATCGCCGGGCGCTCGCGCTCGACGATTCCCTCGGCGACGCCTGGTGGAGCCTGGCCAACCTCAAGACGGTGCCGTTGAGCGGCGAGGACATCGCGGCCATGCGCGAGGCCTTGCCGCGGGCGGCGGGCGACGGCGATCGCTATCATCTCCACTTCGCTCTGGGAAAAGCGCTGGAAGACGCCGGGGACTTCGCCGGATCGTTCGCTCACTACGCGCAAGGGGCGCGGCTGCGGCGAAGGGAGCTTCCCTACGATCCCGACGAGGTCAGCCGCCACCTCGAGCGCACCAAGGCTACGATGACGTCGGATGTATTTACGAGCCGAAAGGGCCAGGGTTGCCCGGCGCCGAACCCCATTTTCGTGGTCGGTCTGCCCAGGTCCGGGTCCACGCTCATCGAGCAGATCCTCGCCAGCCATTCGAAGGTGGAGGGCACGATGGAACTGCCCGACATCACCTCGATCACCAACGATCTCAGCGGCCGCCGCGAGCGTCGGCCGGATGACGCGGGCCCGCCGGCCGGCTACCTTCCGGCTCTTCTGGCCCTGGGCGCCGATGATCTGGCGGCGCTGGGGCGCCGATACATCGAGGGAACCCGCATCCAGCGCAAGACGTCGAAACCGTTCTTCGTCGACAAGATGCCGAACAACTTCGCCCACATCGGGCTGATCCGCCTGATCCTGCCGAACGCCAGGATCATCGACGCCCGGCGCCATCCCATGGCCACCGGCTTCTCGGCGTTCAAGCAACATTTCTCCCGCGGCCAGGGCTTCACCTACGACCTGACGGAACTGGGCCGCTATTATCGCGACTATGTCGAGATGATGCGCCACTACGACCAGGTTCGTCCGGGCGTCGTGCTCCGGGTGCGCCACGAAGCCCTGGTCGCCGACCCCGAAACACAGATCCGGCGCCTCCTCGCCCATTGCGGCCTGCCCTTCGAGCCCGCCTGCGTGGCCTTCCACCTGACCGATCGCGCCGTCCGCACGGCGAGTTCGGAACAGGTCCGCCGGCCTCTCTCCGACACCGCGGTGGATCATTGGCGCAACTACGAGCCGTGGCTTGGGCCGTTGCGCGAGGCTCTTGGCGATTGTGTCGACGACGAGGACTGAGGCGCGAGGTTTCCGGGGCCATTGTCCGCCGCGGTTGAACCGCTTTTTGCTCGCTTTCCCTTCCACCGTCACCCCGGAATCACAACACTAGTATAGTGACACTAACAATGCGCCCCCACTGCCGCCGCCAGCATTCTCGGAATATTTACCACTTTCCCCGCGAAGGCGGGGACCCAGGCTTTTTCTGCAAACCCGGCGCTCTACGATAAAACTCCTTGGTCCCCGCCTTCGGGGGGAAAACGGAGAAAAAGAAGCCGGATGGGTAAACCGCGCAAAGGAGTGGTGGAAGATCGAATGTCAGAGTCACAACACCAGTTCCGCCGTTCTCGCCACCAAGGCGGCGCGGCGGCCCCGGTGATCGGTTTGCCGGCGCCGGCAAAGTGATGCCCCGGGTCCTTCCCGAGGCCGCATACGACGCTTGCGCCCGTTCGATCGCGTCATCGAACGTCAAGCTCCCAAAATCGCTCCAAGGAGCGGGCTGGGAGCCCGCGCTCCGGGTTAGGGGTCTTCGCCCGATTGCCCCTGGTTACGCTTGGCGAACTCGAGCGCATCGCGGCGGGTGAAACACGCCCTAACCTCTTCCTTCCCGGTCTCTCTTTGTCGCGGCACGGCGGCCCGCGGCCTCTGGGTTGGCAAGTTCGTCAAGACCTGCACCTATCAACGCGTGTTGGCCGACGCGGCGAGCGTTTAGGGCGGGCGCGTGTTACGCGCGTCTGTGCGCCATGGAAGGCTTCCGCGGGCGATGAGGAGCGGGCGGACATTCGTGTCGGATGGTACGGACGGTAAACGGCGGGCTGAACGGCCGCGCGGTGGGCGGGGCGTCACCTCCTACGATGTGGCGGTGAAGGCGGGTGTCAGCCAGTCGGCGGTCTCCCGCTGCTTCAAGCCTGGCGCCAGCGTGGCGCCGGCCACGCGCAAGCGCATCCTCGCCGCCGCCCGCGAACTCGGCTATTCGGCGAACGCCATGGCCAGGGGCCTGATCACCCGGCGCTCGAACTTGGTGGGGGTGATCATCTCCAACCTCACCAACCTCTACTATCCCGAGGTGCTGGCCGACCTGTCGCAGCGGCTGTCGGCGCGTGACATGCGGGTGCTGCTGTTCGCGCTTCGCAACGAGAGCGACATCGACCATGTGCTCGGCCAGATCTGGGGCTATCAGGTCGATGGGGTGATCGCCGCCGCCCGCCTCTCCGCCGATCAGCTCGCCCAGTTCGAGAGGCGCGGCGTGGCGATCGTGCTCTACAACCGCGTGCACGAGACCGCGCCGGCGGCTTCGGTGACCTGCGAGTTCGCCGGCGGCGAGCAGCTTCTCGTCGATGGCCTGGTCAACGCCGGTCGACGGCGCTTCGCCGTCATCGGCGGCCCGACGGACTCGACGGTGGGCGAGGCGAGGGTGCGGGGCGCGCTCGCCCGTATCGCGGCGGCGGGACTGGCGCCGCCGCCGATCGCCCGAGGAGACTTTTCCTACGTCAGCGGTCGCCGGGCGTTCAACGATCTTCGCGGCGCCGGCGCGTCGTTCGATGCGGTGATCGCCGCGAACGACGTTATGGCCCTGGGCGCCATGGACGGGGCGCGTTCGGACGCCGGCCTGCAAGTGCCGCGCGACGTCGCGGTGGTGGGCTTCGACGGCGTGGCGCCGGCGATGTGGGCCGCCTACCAGCTCACCACCGTGCGCCAGCCGGTGGGCAGAATGACCCAGGCGGCCGTGGACATGCTCATGGAGCGCATCGACAATCCGGACCTCGGCCCCGAACGTCGCGTCTTTTCCGGCGAACTGATCATCGGCGCCTCGGCCGACCTGGTCCTCTGACAACCACGCAAGACGCCATGAGCCTTTGCCGCATCGCCACCACCCACGTCGGCTCCCTCCCGCGAAGCGCCGAGGTGACCGAGCTGCTCTTCGCCCGCGAGCGCGAGGAGCCGGTGGACGCCGCGCGCTTCTCCCGCCTTCTCGCCGCCGCCGTGGGCGAGACGGTCGCTCGGCAGGTCGCGGCCGGGATCGATCTGGTCAGCGACGGAGAGATGTCGAAGATCTCCTACGCCACCTACGTCAAGGATCGCATCACCGGCTTCGAGGGCGATAGCCCGCGTAGCCCGCCGTCGGACCTGGAGGCCTTCCCGAGCTTCCTCGCGCGGCAGGCCAAAGGCGGGGGCACGCCCCGCTACCGTCGCCCCCGGTGCGTGGCCGAGGTCGGGCCCAAGACTCTGGAGCCGCTCCACGAAGACCTGGCCCATTTCCGCCTCGCCCTCGCCGCCCATCCGCCGCGCGTGGGCGGCTTCATGAACGCCGCGTCGCCCGGCGTGATCGCCCTCTTCCACCCCAACGAGCACTATGCGACGCGCGAAGCCTATCTGGAGGCGCTCGCCGAGGCCATGCGGCCGGAATACGAGGCGATCGTCGAGGCCGGCCTGATCCTGCAGCTCGACAGCCCCGACCTCGGGCTCGGGCGGCACATGATGTACAAGGATCGCCCGGAGGCGGAGTATCTCCGGCTCGTGGAAACCCACGTCGACGTGCTGAACCACGCCTTGCGCAACGTTCCGGCCGACAGGGCGCGGATGCACGTCTGCTGGGGCAACTACGAGGGGCCCCACCATCACGACGTGGAGATGGAGGCGATCCTCCCCATGCTGATGCGGGCCAAACCTCTGGGGCTGCTCTTCGAGACAGCCAACCCGCGACATCAGCACGACTGGGCCGCCTTCGCCGAGCACAGGCGCCTCATCCCGCAAGACAAGGTGTTGATCCCGGGCGTGCTCGACACCACCACCAACTTCATCGAACATCCCAAGGTGGTGGCGCAGCGGATCGAGACCTTCGCTGGCATCGTCGGCCGCGAGCGGGTGATCGCCGGGACGGACTGCGGCTTTTCCACCTTCGCTGGCTTCGGCGCGGTGGACCCGGACATCGCATGGTCAAAGCTCGAGGCGCTGAGCGAAGGGGCGGCGATCGCCTCCGAGCGGCTGTGGAGGAAAGCTTGAGGTGACCTTCAAGGACACGCTTCGCGCGGGCGAACTGATCGTCGGCTGCTTCGTCAAGACGCCCGCGCCGGTCGTCTTCGAAGCGCTTTCGCTCACCGCGTTGGACTGCCT
>JACDGF010000035.1 GCA_013815405.1 Caulobacteraceae bacterium
GCGGCCCATGGCGTTGTGCCAATCCAGATCGTCGGTATCGAGGTGCAGGCAGATCGCCGGAAGCCCGCGGCTCCGCAGCCACTCCATCTGGCCCTGGAACACATGGGTGCTCCCCGCCGAAGCCCAGGCGGGGGCGATATGGACCACCACCGGATGAGGCTTAGGGCTGGAGGCCGAGGCCTCGGCGATGATTTCCTGAAGCCGCGCCGCCAGAAGGTCAGGCGCCGGCGTCGCCGACGCCTCATGGGCGCCCGGGGGCGAAGCATCCGGGGCCCGGGGCTGGCCATCGGCCTCGCCCAGAATGAAGGCCTGGCCCTCCGCGCAATCGAGGCCGGCGCGGGCGACGGAAGACACCAGATCCCCGGCGACCACCATCCGATCATAATGGCCGCTCAAGGGTGAGCCGGCGCCGTGGATGTCGAACGAGGCGGCGTTCCTGAAACGGGCGACGTCCGCCGGCGAGAGGCAGACGACGTCCACCGCGCGGCCGCCCAGATCGGCGCTCAGCCGCCCGATCATCTGTTCCTCGTCCTCGCCGAGCGTCGCCACGGCGACTAGGCCCCCTCGGCGCCGACCCTGGCCGGCGACGGCGATGACCTCCGTCGCCGGCAGCCCGACGATCTGGAGCAATCGCGAGATCAAGGCCGAGCCCGGCCAGATGACGATCTTCTTGCCGGGGAGGTCGAGGGTCCCGAGGCGGTAGGCGACCCAGCGCAGCCGTTCGATGATCTCATCGTACGAGATCGCCGCCGCTCCGGCGGGCGCCAGCTCGGCGAGCCTCAGCACGGTGACGGGGGCCCGGGAAATGTCCCGGAAGGCGTAGATGTCCCAAAGCGCCTCGAGATCCGCGAGGCGGGCCTCCGGGAGCAGGAACACATCCCGCGGGCCCAGGTCGAACGAACGCCACAGGTGCCCGGTGCGGTCCGCATAGGGGCTCGGCCGATCGACGTTCAGCAGCAAGGCGCCGTTCGCGGGCGGCGCTTCCACGCCGGCGCCCAGGTCCGAATAAGGATATCTCACCACGCCCGGCGGGGCGGGGGCGGGGTTCGGCGCGACCGGCGCGCCCCAAACGACCTTGCTCCCCGACCGGGCGAGATGGGCGGACAGGCCGGAAATCCACCCCTGGTTCGCGCCGGCGGCGGGGCCGAAGGGAAGCCCGATCACCCAGGTGGGCGCCGCGGGGCCGGCCGCGCGCCGCGCCCGAGGCCCGCTCATGGCGCGGCCTTCCGCTCAAATTCGACCCGACGCAACATGACCCGGCCGGGCCTCGGCGCCGAGAGGCGCAGCAACAGGGCCGCGCCTCGGCTCGCCTCACCGAGGGGCGCGCGCAAGGCCCAGCTTCCATCCCTGGCTATGGTGAGGTGCGTTTCCATCCGTTCGGCGTCCAGCTCGACCGTCATGCCCTGAAGCGTCGCGGCGTCGGTCGCCGCCGCGCCCTCGATGACCAGATCGTCGGTTTCGGCGGAGCGCGCGCACACCAGCAGGGTCTCGGCGGGAAGCCAGGCGCCGGAGAGGCCCGCGCCCCAATGCTCGACGTTCAAGGCGCCATTGATCGCCTCGGCGTCTCCGAACATCGCGCCGCCCGGCGCCCGGTCACCGCCCGGGTCGATCAAGGCCGCGAAGCTCGCCAGGATCGAGCCTTCCCGAGGATCGTTGCGGCTCAGCACCCGGACCGCCTCCGCGGTCAATTCGAAGTCCGCGTCGAAGGCGGCGTCCAGGGTTTCGCCCTCGAAGAGCATGGCCCAACCCTCGATCGAGTCGATGCTGGAACGCACCGACATCGGCCGCCCGTCGATCCTGGCGGCGAAGGGAACCAGGGCGGGGTTCTTTCTCGGCAGCCACGGCCCGGCCAGGGCCAGAAAGATGCGCGAGTCGGCGCGCGGGCGAAAACCGCTCGACACCACGGCCTGCCGCGACATCCATCGCGACGGCAGGCCCTTGATCGTCTCGACCGCGTACCACCCGTCGGGGAAACGAGAGCCGTCCGCGACATCCAGCGGGACGAAGCGCGGGGCGACAGCCCGGGCCGCCGACGCCGAGGGGGACGCGATCCACAGGCCCGTCAGGCAGGCCGCCGCCAGTCGGCTGTCCTTCGGCGAGATCGGACCGTTGGGGCCTCGAAGGGTCAGGCGGGCAAGGGCGCCCCTTTCCAGGAGCCGGAGCGGCGCGCCCAGGAGCATGTCGCCCTGCCAGGCGCCCAGGCGCCGCAGCGCGGTCGCGACGCGCTGGCCGCCGGCCCTCGGCGAATCGATGTCCGCGGCCAGGGGCCCCTGGTGGGAGGACGACGGATTGGACCGCAATTTCAGGACCAGCCAGGCGCCGGACTGGGCGTCGTCCGCGCGCCCCGCCCCGGGTTCGCCGGGCAGGTTCAGGACTAGATTCCGCGACACCCAGCGAAATTCGCTTCCGTCACCGTCGTATTCCGCGCCGAAGGCGCCCGAGACGACGGCCGCGCCGATCGGCAGGGCCTCGACCAGGTCGAACCCGACCGAGGCCAGGTCTCCCGGCGTGACGTTGAAGGGGTCTGCCGCCGATTGGAGGCGTAGGTCGGTGAGGAAGATATCCCCCCACCTGAGGTCGCCGGGCGTGAGCTTGACGACGAGGCCAAGCGCCGGGTCTTCGCGCGCCGGCGGGGAAATTTCGGCCCGCCGGCGGGCGTTCGACACCAGGTCGACCTTGCGGGGCGCGCGGCCGATCACCTCGACGTCGATATGAGCCGCCGGCTGCTCGCCGACCAGACCGAACTCCAGGACGAGGGCCAGGTCGCTCGCCTCGGCCGGCCGGTCGGGCTTCAGGAACAGCAAGGCCCCCCCCGCGGCGATCTTGCGGCCCTCCCCCGCATCCGCCGAAAGGCCGACCGAATGGGTGATGGGGCCGTCCTTCCAGGCCGGGTTGGGAAACGGCGGGCGCTTCGCGCCGGCCACCCGGGCCGCGCGCGGGGCGGGCGCAAGATCGTCGAGCCATTTTTGCAGGGCGGCCCGTTGTTCGCGGCTATACTGGGGCCCGTCCTCGTCCGCGACGAACAGGCGCCCGCCGCCGACATCGAGCGCCGACGGCCGATGCGGCGCCTTGGCGGTTCCTCTCGCCAGCCGATTGGCCAGGGCCGCCAGCGGCCAGGAGGCCGCCGGATCCGCGCGCGCCAGGGCGCCGGCCAGATCCAACGCCGGTTGCGCACAGGCCGGCGCGATCAAAAAGGCGCGCGTCGCCACGATCTCCTCCGGCAGCACGCGGCGATCGGTCAGGGCGGCATAGACGGTCTCGTCGACCAGGTTCTCGATGGGCGCCTTGGGCCCCGATATCCGCTCTCCCCGCATCAGCGACCGCCACAAGGCCTTGGATTGCTCGGCCACGCGCGCGGCGCGCCCGCGGAAGGCCTCGCGCAGCGCGTTGCGGTACTCAAGATCGGTTCGGAGGCGCGCCAGGGACACGGGCGCGCCGGCGGCGTCCAGGATCTTCGCCGGGCGCTCATCGGTGTCTCCGTCGAGGATGAGCACGCCGGCGCCGGCGGCGGCGGCGTCGCGGGCGATCCTATCCAGCTGATGGAGATCGGGGCCGGTCCCGACCAGGAAATCGCCGCCGGCATAGGCCCGATTGTCCGGCGACACGCCCTCGGTCAGCGAAACGCCGGGATGCTCGCTCAAGGGCCAGACGTAGGGCGAAACGAAAAAATCGGCGGGGGCATGGATGCGCAACGGCGGGGCGCCGTCGTTGACCCCTTGGCCGGCGATGGCCGTGACCAGCGGGTAGAGCGTTTCCCATCCCTCCGGGCTCAGGTCGGGGGCGATTCCCAGCGACAGCCCCTCGTCGCCCGCGGCGGCGCCGGCGGCGGCGGCGGCCACGAGGATGGGAGCGTCGACGACCTTTCCCGGAAACAGGGCGTTGGCGATCGAAAAGAGGGCGCGGGTCTGCGGCGCGCAGACGCCGACCCGCTCCCCCAGGGATTTGCGCGCCAGCAGATTACCGAGGATGTCCGCCCGCGCCATCAGCGGTTGGGCCGCGCCCCATCCGGGAATCTCGGCCAGGGCGAAGACATGGGTCAGGTGAGCCGGGACGAATTCGATCAGGCCCAGAGCCTCGATCTCATACCAGATCACCCCCACGAGCCCGGGCTGCCTGGCGAGGAAGGTCGCGAAGGTGTTCGCGACCTGGCCGGGCGCCACCTCGTCGACGGCGGGGTCGAATTGGAAGGGCGCGATCCTGAGGTCGGGCTCCGGGCCAAGGGCCAGCCGCAGGTCCTGCTCGAACTGACCGGCGACGCGCGCGCGGACGGACGTGAGGCTGACCCAGGTCGCCATTTCAAGCGGCTCCGTGCGGGACGTGCGGTTTCAAGGTCGTGGCGTTGGGCGGGTCAGTTGGTGAGTTCGAGAGTGGCCATCTGGTTCTGGCTGAGGCAGATGATCTTGGTTATGCTCTTGCCGACTTTCTTCTCCCAGCCAACAATCACCCGATAAGAGGACGAGCTGAAAATCTCGACATGTTCCTCGCCCATGAACAGCGTGACTTTCTTGGGCCGGCCGTCGACATCCGTAAACGCCACTTCGTAGTTTCCAGGTCCGATAATCATGTCACCTCCAGCGACAACCGTTAATGATCAACGTTCACTTCCAGGTCGCTTCCGTTCATTTTCTATCCAGGCGTCGGAGCCCCTCGAAGGGGGTGCGCCGCCCTGACCGGCTTTGGCGGTTTTGTTTCAGGCGCCGCCGCTCACACGTGTCCGAGGCGCCGCCCCCCGCGAGCCAGCGACCTTCGGAATAGGTGGCAATCGCGGGAACCGCAAGAGAGGCTTGCGGCGCTGGAGGCGCCACGGCGGGGCGCATATCCAGACCGAAGAGCTCAAATGACCCGCCCCCTTACATGGCTTCGTGGGGATGGCAGGCCCGTCAAAGGAATAGGCGAATCATCGCCGACCGGGCTGGTTTATGTTCGCTCGGGTGTATGAACCGCCAAGGAGCCAAGGAGCCAAGGAGCCAAGAGGCCGTTGAAAATCAACGCCCTTGCGAACGCGGCGGGCGGCGGCTCCTCGTCTCGCGCGATCATGACCTGGCCCAAGCTGGTCAGAAAAGATCAGCCAACGCCTTCAAGGCAAGATGACCGTATTCTTTATTGAGGTGCCACGGGTCTTTCGAGGAATAGGCTGTTGGGCTGAAGCCGTCGTCGAGCCAGCCCGGGACCGGATGAGGCACGAGATGGGCTCGATCCCCCAGTTCGTCCACGAAACGTTGTATCGCCAGCCACTGGCAGCGCCAATAGTCCGACATCACTTGGCGTATTCCACCGCCATACCACCGCGCCAAGTCCCACTCGGCGTCTCCCAGAACGGTCTCGGACGCCACGGGGGTCGGATAGATGAACACCTTGCCCGGGAATATGGCGACGAGGCTCCGCACCGATTTCGCGAACGAGCCCCCCACTATTCGATTCCAGATGCGTTCGACGAGGACGGCTTCCGAGGCGACTTCCAGATCGTTGCCGACCGGCCAGCTTGAAAGCCTGAGGCGGCGCATCGGATGGCCCGAGGTCGATGCATTTCGAATGGCTAGCAGGCCGACCGCGCTCACCACGACCGTCGAGTAATTCGCTAGTTCCAGACCGTGTTCCGCGGCCCCGGCGACGTTCGTGTGGACCGGGCGCCGCCCGTCCGGGGGCGGCTCGAGACGGCCATTTTGGATGGTGAGCATCTCACCGCCCACCGCGAACCAGTCGGCGGAGCGGATTTCGTCGATGGACGATTTCTTGGCCCCGCCCCGAAGCGCCGCGAGGTGCGAGTTGCCGACGAAGCAGAGCTTTACAGATTCACCCGCCGAAGGCGTCAAGCAGTTCATCCTCGCAAGCGGGATCAACCTCGTCTTCGTCCAGGTCCCCTTCGCCGTGACGCGCTCGATGATCGCTTAGGGCGTCGAAAAAGGTGCGCATCACGAAGGCGACGCCCCCCGGAGTGACGTTGCGCAGGTTGTCCTGGTAGAACATGCTCCTGAAAGGGCTTCCCGTGACCAGTTCGTACCCCGGAAAATAATCCGTGTCCGGCCGGGACCGAACCACGTCGCCCGCCACGGCGCGCAGGAGTGACTTCGAATAGGTGTTGGCGGTCAGGGCATGCTCGCCGGACGCGGTGGCGGTGAGCGGCACCGGCGACACGGTGACCAGGAATCGAACGGCCGGATTCTCCGTCTTGATCATGTCGAAGGCCGCTTCGAGATCCTCGCGCACCTTGGCGTAGTCGAAGTTGACGAAGAGATGCTTCTCCGCGTCGAACTCCCCGGCGGCCGTGCCGGGGCACATCGGATAGAGCGCCCCGGTGTCCGCGTCGGTCCATGCTTCGGTAAGGCCGAACGTGAAGAGCCAGATATCGGCCTCGCGCATAGCCCGGCGGATGCTCGACAAGGTCGCGGCCCGGGAGGCCAGGAGGTCTTCAAGCGACGCGAACCCGCCCGGTTCCATGACAGGGCGGAAAGGGTCATAGAAGCGGCCGTCGAGCTCCCAGATCTCGTCGGGCGGGGCTGCCGTGCGGTTTGCCCAGGACACCCATTGGCGGAGCAGGGCCGAGGTGTAGATATTTCCCGTGCGGAATGAAAAAATCCCATAGCCGTGTTGCCGCCGAAGCTCCGAAGATAGACCCGGAGGCGCCGGTTCGGCGTCAAACCAGCTATAGCCGGCTTCACGCAGGTGATGACTGATGTTCTGCGCGAAACACGAGCCGGCGGTGACGATCCTGTCTTTTTTTGAAATATCGAATTTGGGGCGCCAGACACCGTTTATCGCGGCCGGCTCTCGATCAACGACGGCGGATCGCCAAAAGGCTTCCGCCGGCAGGCCTTCGTAAGGATTCCTGGTCATCTGTCGCGGCCGTTCGTGAATTCATCAACCTCGGGGCGCGGAACGGCCAAAACCTGAAAATTCACCCATCGGGCCGGACCATTTCAGCGTCTATGCATTCGCATCAAGGGTGCGTCGATGAACCTTTGAAGTCAAGGCCGGGAGCTAAGCCCTCGCGCCGCCCGGGTGGCCCGCGGGAGGGCGGCCGATACGCGAGGCGACAGCGGCCGGCGGGCGCCTATAGTCACCCTTCGGAGGCGAGCATGACCAAGCGCCTAATCTTCATCGCCGGGGTCGAGGGATCGGGCACGACGGCTCTGCTTCGCATCCTTTCCGCGCCGCCGGCCTGCGCGAGCCTGGGCGGCAATTTCCTCCGGCTGCCCGAGCATCCCGACGCGAGGCGCCTCGCCAAGGCCTTCGGCGCCGCCAATCAGGCGCAATGGGATCGAACGAACGATTTGGCGGCGCAAATGACGGCGCCGCCGGCGGCGGCGGCGTGCCTGCGAGAGATCGCCCAAAGCGCCGCTTTCGAGGCCGCGACCCACCTTCTGCTCAAACGCTCCTCGCCGTTCGGCAAGCCGCGCGATCGCTTCACGCCGGACCTCTGGGATGTGCTCGACCTCACCGAGGATGCGCGGATCGTGATCTGCTACCGTGACCCGCGCGCGGCGGCCTATTCGGCTCTTCGCCGCTTCGGAGGGGATTTGCGGCAGGTCGCGCTCGCCACCGCGGACCATCTGACGTTTTTGGCCGCGCAGGCCCAGGCGATCGGCGCGGGGCGCGTACATGTCCTTTCCTATCGAACTCTGTGCGATCGGCCCGAGGCCGCCCTCGCCCCGTTGGCCCACTTCTGCGAACTGCCGCTGGGCGCCCTGTGCGAGGCCGAACGCGCCGCCCGCCCCCAGCCGCCGGCCGACGATGGGCGCTATCGGACCGAGCTCGCCAGGGAGGAATGCCGGTGGCTGGACGCCTTCTTCGACGACCGCCGCCGCGCCCAATGGCCGCTGTTCGAGGCCGCCGCGGCGCCGCTCCCATGATCTCGACCGCGCATCGTTTCATCTTCATCCACGCGCCCAAGACAGGCGGGAACTCGATCCAGTTGGTGCTGGAGCCCTTTTCCGATGATCGCAGGACCGTCGGCGCCGGCCAGGACGGCCGCCAGCGTTTCGGCATCGAAGGGCCGATCACGCGGCGAAAGCACGCGAAGCTCGCGGACTATGGGGCCAGCCTCGGCGCGGCGTTGGAAAGCTTTCAAGTCATCGTCGTCGCCCGCGATCCTCTGACGCGGGCGGTGTCCTTCTTCTACTCGCCGCACCGCTGGGCCAGGGAGGCCGAACTGGGTCAGCGGCCGGCCTTTCAGCGCGCACGTTTCGAGCAGGAGCTGAAGCGGCTGCGGAGCATCACGGCCATGCTGACCATCGACGGCGAGGTCCGCCGCCCCGACCACATCCTGCGTTTCGAGTCGCTCGCCGCCGACCTGGCGATGCTGACGCGGACGCTGAGGCTTCCGCCCACCGGGCCGTTGCCACACGTCAACGCCAGCGCGGCGACCCGGGCGCTGCGTGACGAGGCGCTCGCCGACCCGTGGGTCCGCGGCCTGGTGACCGACCGCTATGCCGACGACTACGCCCTCCTCGGCTATCCAAAACCTTGAGGGGGCTCGAGGCCGAGACGCGCTCCGGACCGGCGCCGCCGCGAGTTGCCGCCGCGAGTTTGACTATCCTCGGCGGGAGCGTCACAAGGCCCGGCGCGCCGCGGCGGCGACGTCCAACCAGATCGAGGAAGGCCGATCGATGGCCAAGCGACCGCGCGTCGCCCTGATCACCGGCGTGACCGGACAGGACGGGGCCTATCTGGCCGAGCTCCTGCTGGCCAAGGGCTATATCGTCCACGGGGTCAAGCGCCGGTCGTCGTCGTTCAACACCGGCCGCGTCGAGCACCTCTATCAGGACCCGCACGAGGAGGGCCAACGCTTCATTCTCCACTACGGGGACATGACCGACAGCACCAACCTCATCCGCATCGTCCAGGAGACCCGGCCGGACGAGATCTACAACCTCGCCGCCCAGTCGCACGTCCAGGTGAGCTTCGAGACCGCCGAATACACCGCCAACGCCGACGCCCTGGGAACCCTGAGGCTGCTGGAGGCGATCCGCCTGCTGGGCCTGGCGGACCAGACGCGCTTCTACCAGGCCTCCACGTCCGAGCTCTTCGGCAAGGCGGTGGAGGCGCCGCAGACCGAGGCCACCCCTTTCCATCCGCGCAGCCCCTATGGCGTGGCCAAGCTCTACGCCTATTGGATCACGGTGAACTATCGCGAGGCCTACGGGATCCACGCCTCCAACGGCATCTTGTTCAACCACGAGAGCCCATTGCGCGGCGAGACCTTCGTCACCCGCAAGATCACCCGGGCGGCGGCGGCGATCCGCCTGGGCCTCCAGGACCGGCTGTTCCTGGGTAACCTCGACGCCCGGCGCGACTGGGGCCACGCGCGCGAGTATGCCCGCGGCATGTGGCTGATGCTCCGGCAGGACCAGCCGGGCGACTATGTGCTGGCCACCGGGGTGACCACCTCGGTGCGCGACTTCGCGCGGCGCGCCTTTGGCGAGGTGGGGATCGACCTGGCGTTCACCGGCGAAGGGCTCGGCGAGACGGGCGTCGACGCCGCGACCGGGACGGCGCGGGTCCAGGTCGACCCGCGCTATTTCCGACCCACCGAGGTGGATGTGCTGACCGGCGATGCGTCCAAGGCGCGCCGGATGCTGGGCTGGCGCCACGAAACCTCGTGGGAGGACCTGTGCGCCGAGATGGTGCGCGAGGATCTGGCCGCCATGGCCAAGGATCGCCGGCCCGATGCCGATTGATCAGATCTATCCCCTGGCGGGCAAGCGGGTGTGGGTGGCGGGTCATCGCGGCATGGTGGGCTCGGCCATCGCGCGCCGGCTGGCGGGCGAAGGCTGCGAGGTGCTGACCGCCCCGCGCGCCGAGCTCGACCTTCGCGACCAGGCGCGGACCTGGGCCTGGATGGGCGACCGGCGCCCGGACCTGGTGTTCCTGGCGGCCGCCAGGGTCGGCGGCATCCTGGCCAACGACCGCTATCCGGCCGACTTCCTGGGCGACAACCTCCAGATCGAGATGAACGTGATCGAGGGCGCGCGGCTGGCCGGGGTCGAAAAGCTGGTCTTCCTGGGCTCCAGCTGCATCTACCCGAAGTTCGCCCCCCAGCCGATCGCCGAGGACGCCCTGCTCACCGGCCCGCTAGAGCCGACCAACCAGTGGTACGCGATCGCCAAGATCGCCGGGGTCAAGCTGTGCCAGGCCTATCGCCGGCAGCACGGCCGCGATTTCATATCGGCCATGCCGACCAACCTCTATGGGCCGGGCGACAATTTCGATCTGGAGTCCAGCCATGTCGTGCCGGCCCTGATCCGCAAGGCGCACGAGGCGAAGCTGGCGGGCGCGGAGCGGCTGGTGATGTGGGGGACGGGCGCGCCCCGGCGGGAGTTCCTCCACGGCGACGACTGCGCCGACGCCCTGGTCCATCTGGCGCGGACCTATTCCGGGGCCGACCCGGTCAACGTCGGGACGGGCGCGGACATCACCATCGCCGCGCTGACCGCCCTGGTGGCCCGGATCGTCGGCTTCGAGGGCCAGATCGTGGCCGACCCCTCCAAACCCGACGGCACGCCGCGCAAGCAGCTGAACGTCGAGCGCCTGCGAAGCCTCGGCTGGTCCCCGCGCATCGCCCTGGCCGAGGGCCTCGCCGGCGCCTACCGC
>JACDGF010000491.1 GCA_013815405.1 Caulobacteraceae bacterium
CAAACCCTCCAGCCAAGCAAGTCCCTGGACCGCCCGGCTTTACGCGACGCGCGTCATACGCCTGGAATTTGGGCCTGTCTCGCCTGATCATGCGCCGCCCGCGGCCGCGGGCGGCCGAGGCGCGGCGGTTCTTAGCGCCTGACCACGCGCTATCGGCTTTCTGCACACTCGCGATTGAGGTAAAAGGAAATATTCGACGCGTCGATCTCCCAATCGACCCCTGGCCGGGAAGACCTGCATGGAACTGCGGCTCGCGAATCCAAGAGGGTTCTGCGCCGGCGTCGAGCGCGCGATCATGGTCGTCGACGAGTTGCTCGAGTTGACCGACGGGCCGGTGTTCGTCCGCCACGAAATCGTTCACAATCGCATCGTGGTCGACGAACTGCGCCGCAAGGGCGCGGTTTTCGTGGAAACGATCGACGAGATACCGCCCGGCGCGGTGGCGGTCGTCAGCGCCCATGGCGCGCCGAGCAAGGTGGGGGCGGAGGCGAAGGCGAGGGGCTTGCGGCTGTTCGACGCCACCTGCCCCCTCGTGGTCAAGGTGCAGTTGGAGGTTCTCAGGCATGCCCGGCAGGGGCGGGCGGTGATCGTGGTAGGGCACAAGAGCCATCCCGAGGTCATCGGCCTGGTCGGTCACTATGATCGCGAGGCGGGGCCCGGAGTCCTGGTGGTGGAATCCGAGGCGGACGCCGGATCCGTCGACCCGCCCATCGTCGAGCGGCTCGGATATGTCACGCAGACGACCCTCTCCTTCGACGAGACCGACCGCATCGTCGAAATCCTCAAACGGCGCTTTCCCGCCATCATCGGCCCGCGCACCTCGGACATCTGCTACGCCACGCAAAATCGCCAGCAGGCGGTGGTCGCCCTCGCGGCGGACTGCGATCTCATTCTGGTCATCGGGGCGGCCCATAGCTCAAATTCCATGCGCTTGCGGGAAACCGCAGAACGGCTGGGCTCGGTCGCGCGGCTGATCGAAACGGCCGACGACATAGCCCCCGGTTGGCTGGTCGGCCGCCGCCGCGTCGGCCTGACCGCCAGCGCCTCGGCGCCGGAGCACCTGGTCGCGGGCGTTGTGGAGCGCCTGCGACGGCTTCTTCCAGGCCTCGCCGTCGTCGAACTCGGAGAGCCGGAGCACATGGTGTTCCGCCCGCCGCCCGAACTTCGGGCCTTGCGACTCGCCAACCGGCCGGAGCGGCCGGCCATCCCCCGTCCCCCCACCAAGAGAGGATCTGTCATGGACAATCAAAAGCCGGCCGAAGCCGTTGGCATGGAGGAGGTCGTGCGGTCCGTCCGCGAGCTGGCCCGTGGCGCGCGCGGCCTCGTGGAGCAGGCGGGCGGCGTCGCCGAACGCGAGGTGGCCATGATCCTGACGGTCAGCGAGCAGGCGCGTGATCGCCTCGTCTCCTCGAAGGGATTGGAGCAGGGCCGGCGCCACCCGCTTTTCGGGGCGCTCCGCGCCGACGCCCACCGGGCCGTGGATCTTGGTTTCGACGCGGTCTCGATCGCCTATGTGACGGCGGTCGACGTCGTGGAGAACTTCCTGGATCAGAGCCGGGGAAGCACCGCAAAGCTCGGCCCGTCGGCGGCCTGACCATCGGGCGGCGCGGTCAGTCGGCCGCCGTCACCTCGAAGGCGAGCGGCAGATCGGGCTCCCTTGGCCCAAGCGCCAGGATGACCTCATAGTGGCCGCAGGGAGCCTGAGCGGGCACAGCCACGAATACGGTCAGCTTCTCGAAATCCTTGGGCGCGACGCTGAGATCGCCGGGCTTGAAGCGAATCGCGGCGATCGGCAGATCGTTCAGACCGTCGGCCCCGTTCCGCC
This sequence comes from Caulobacteraceae bacterium, assembly GCA_013815405.1. Lineage (GTDB taxonomy): Bacteria > Pseudomonadota > Alphaproteobacteria > Caulobacterales > Caulobacteraceae > Acaudatibacter. The sequence goes on from JACDGF010000491.1 coordinate 1,826, forward strand.
TGACCCCGCGCACCGCCGGGACCAGGCCGGCCATCGGTTTGTCGCCCGTGTTCTCGATCGAGAGCGGAATGCGCAAGGTCGCTCCCGGCTTCACACGCGGTCGCCCAGCCTGCCCTCCTCCACCCCTCGCGCCGGCGCCGGCGGTCGGCGCTCTGCGCACGCCCAGCGTGCGGGTGGCGAAGCCGGCAAGTTCACTGACCGCCGCGAGCGAATAGTGGATCATGACCGGGATCGGCTGGGTCTCGCTGGTCGGTGGAACCGGCCTTCCGCCCGCGACGGCCACCGCCGCCGTCTTGGCGAGCGCCGCGCCCACGCCAAGCCCCGCCTCGACCAGGTCGAGCACGCTGCGGGTGAGATCGCCGACGCTTGTGTCGGGCT
>JACDGF010000036.1 GCA_013815405.1 Caulobacteraceae bacterium
GATGAAGGCCCCGTCGGCGCGGCCGCGGAAGGCGCCCCAGATCAGCAGGATCAGGGCAGATCCGCCGAGGATCAGCTCGGGCAGGGCCAGCACGGCCGGAGGGTGCGGGGTCATAACCCTCTCACCGCCCGATCGCGGCGCGATAGGCGCCGACCAGATGGGTCAGCGAGGCGTCGGTGACATGGAACACGAGGCCCGGTTGAAAACCCAGCCAGAGCGTGGCGACGATCAAGGGAAAAAAGAGCAGCAGCTCGCGCCGGTCGAGGTCGGCGATGGCGGCCAGGGCCGGATTGGTCAGTGGGCCGAAGGTGACGTTGCGGTAGACGTTCAAGGCATAGACGGCCGACAGGATAACCCCGGTGGCGGCGAGGATCGCCGGCCAGGTGGCGGCACCGTAGGTCCCGGTGAGGCTGAGAATTTCGCCCACGAAGCCGCTGGTGCCGGGCAGGCCGACATTGCCCATGGTGAACAGCATGAACACCGCCGCATAGATCGGCATGCGCGTCGCCAGGCCGCCGTAGAAGGCGATTTCGCGGGTGTGCATGCGATCGTAGACCACCCCGACACAGAGGAAGAGGGCGCCGCTGATCACGCCGTGGCTGAGCATCTGAAAGAGCGCGCCCTGCTCGCCCTGGAGATTGCCCGAGAATATTCCCAGGGTGACGAAGCCCATGTGCGCCACCGAGGAATAGGCGATCAGCTTCTTGAAGTCGGTCTGCCGAAACGCCACCAGGGAGGTGTAGATGATGGCGATGGTCGACAGGGCGAAGATCAGGGGGGTGAACTGAAGGCTGGCGGCGGGGAACATCGGCAGCGAAAACCGCATGAAGCCGTAGCCGCCCATCTTCAGGAGGATGCCCGCCAGGATCACCGAGCCGGCGGTCGGCGCCTCGACGTGGGCGTCAGGCAGCCAGGTGTGGAACGGCCACATGGGCATCTTGACCGCGAAGGACGAGAAGAACGCCAGCCACAGCCAGGTCTGCACGCCGGGGGCGAATTTGTAGGCCATCAGGGCGGGAATGCTGGAGGTGCGGGCGATGACGATCATGGCCAGGATCGCCGCCAGCATCAGGACCGAGCCGAGCAGGGTGTAGAGGAAGAACTTGAAGGCCGCATAGACGCGATTCTTGCCGCCCCAGACGCCGATGATCAGGAACATCGGCAGCAGCTGGAACTCGAAGAACAGGTAGAAGACCATCAGGTCCAAGGCGCAGAAGACGCCGATCACCAGGCTCTCGAGCACCAAAAAGGCGATCATGTATTCGATCACCCTGACGGTGATCGCCTTCCAGCTGGCTAGGATGCACAGCGGCATGAGGAAGGCGGTCAGCAGCACGAACAGGATCGAAACCCCGTCGACGCCCAGGCGGTAGTGAAGTCCCGAGAACCACACCGCGTTCTCGTTGAACTGAAAGCCGCTCTGGCCGGAATCGAAGCGGGCGACCATCAGCACCGACAGCGCCAGGGTGGCCAGGGTCGTCGCCAGGGCGATCCAGCGGGTGGCCCGGGCGGCGCGCGGATCCCCCCGCTCAGCAAAGGCGCGCACCAGCAGGATGGCGGCGACGCCGATCAGCGGCGAAAAGACGGTGATGGAAAGGATGCCGGCCACCTTTAGGAGAAGGCCCACAGCGCATAGGAGAGCAGGCCCGCGATGCCCAAAAGCATGACGAAGGCGTAATGGTAGACGTAGCCGCTCTGCAGCCGGCTCGCCCCCTTGCCCATGGCCCAGGACACCGCCGCCACCCCGTCGGGGCCCAGGCCGTCGATCAGGGCCTTGTCGCCCCCCTTCCAAAACAAATCGCCCAGGGCCTTGGCGCCGCGGACGAAGACGAAGTCATAGACCTCGTCGAAGAACCATTTGTTGTAGAGGAACAGCCACAGGGGGCCACGCCGGGCGGCGATCCGCGCGCCCATCCCTTCGTGCGCGACATAGCCCCACCAGGCGGCGAAAAGCCCGAACGCGGTGACGGTCAAGGGACCCCAGACGACCCAAGCGGGCAGGGATTCCATCTGGCCCAGGATGTGTTCGCTCGACAGGGTGGAAAGGACGCCGCGCCAGAACGCGCCGCGCTCCCATCCCACGAAAAGCTCCATGAACACGCCCCCCGCCGCCACCGCGCCGACCGACAGGAGAATCAGCGGCCAGAGCATCACCCATGGGCTTTCTTTCGGCTTGGCGTCGTGGTCGCCCTCGGCCAGGGGCTCGTCGTGGGTCTCGATCTGGGCGGCGCTGGCGTGGCGATCGTCCGCGGCATGCGCCTCCTCGGCATGGCCCCATTTGGCGTGGCCATGGAAGGTCATGAACATCAGCCGCCAGGAATAGAAGGCGGTCAGGCCCGCCGCTAGCAAGCCGGCGACAAAGGCGAAATAGGATACCGCGTTGGCCCGGCCGGCGGCAAACGCGGCGTCGATGATCGCGTCCTTGGAATAGAAGCCGGAAAAACCCAGGTCGAGGCCCGGCAGGCCGACGCCGGTAATCGACAGGGTCCCGATCATCATCACCGCATAGGTGACCGGCAGCAGCTTCCACAGGGCCCCCATTTTGCGCATGTCCTGCTCGTGGTGCATGCCCTCGATCACCGAGCCGGCGCCCAGGAACAGCAGGGCCTTGAAGAAGGCGTGGGTGAAGAGGTGGAACATGGCCGCCTGATAGGCCCCCACCCCGGCGGCGAAGAACATGTAGCCCAGCTGCGAGCAGGTCGAATAGGCCACAACCCGCTTGATGTCGTTCTGCGCCAGGCCGACGGTCGCGGCGAAGAGGGCGGTGACCGCCCCGATGATGGTGACCACCGCCTTGGCCGTCGGCGCGAATTCGAACATCGGCGAGAGCAGGCAGACCATATAGACCCCGGCCGTGACCATGGTCGCCGCGTGGATCAGGGCCGACACCGGGGTGGGGCCTTCCATGGCGTCGGGGAGCCAGGTGTGGAGGAAGAATTGCGCGGACTTTCCCATCGCGCCGATGAAGAGCAGCACGCAGGCCAGATCCATCAGCGGCAGGGTCTGACCGGCGAAGCGCCAAACCAGGTGGGCGTGCGACGGAACCTGGGGGAATATCTCGGCGAACCGGATCGTGCCGAAGGCCCAGAACACGGTCATGATGCCGAGCGCGAAGCCGACGTCGCCGACCCGGTTGACCACGAAAGCCTTGACCGCGGCGGCGTTGGCCGACGGCTTGTGATACCAGAAGCCGATCAGGAGATAGCTCGCCAGCCCCACGCCTTCCCAGCCGAAGAAGAGCTGCATGAAGTCGGCGGCGGTGACCAGGGCCAGCATCGAAAAGGTGAACAGCGACAGATAGGCGAAGAACCTGGGCTTGTGCGGGTCCTTGGTCATGTAACCCCAGCTGTAGAGGTGGACGATGGCCGACACCGTGGTCACCACCACCATCATCACCGCCGACAGCGAATCGACCCGCACCGACCAGGTTGAGCGGAACCTTCCGACATCGATGAAGGGGGCGAGTTCGACCGTGAAACGGCTCGGCCAGCCGCCCCAGATCACCTGGCCGAACGCCATCCAGGCCAGGGCGCAGGAGACGAACAGAAGACCCGTGGTAACGGTCATGGACGCGGCGTCGCCGATCCTGCGGCCGAAGAGGCCGGCGGCGAGCGCGCCGAGAAGCGGGGCGAAGACTAGGAGGGTGACGATCAGCTGCGGGGTCACGCTCCCTCCCCTTTATGGGGAGGGACAGGTCGCGAAGCGACCAGGGTGGGGAAGTCTCGATCATCCCCAAGGCCCAGGGCGTGCCCTACTTCCCCACCCGGCCCTTCGGGCCACCCTCCCCATGAAGGGGAGGGAGGGTCAGGCACGGCGCGCGCCCCCACCCCTAGCCCCTCATCACGGAGGCGTCGTCGACGGCGATGTCGCCGCGATTGCGGAAGAAGGTGACGAGGATGGCGAGGCCGACCGCCGCTTCGGCGGCGGCGACGGTCAGGACGAACAGGGCATAGATCTGGCCGACGACGTCGTGCAGATAGGCCGAGAAGGCGACGAGGTTGATGTTCACCGCCAGCAGGATCAGCTCGATCGACATCAGGATCACGATGACGTTCTTGCGGTTCACGAAGATGCCGAACACCCCGATGGTGAACAAGATGGCCGCGACGCCGAGATAATGGGCAAGGCCGATGATCACGGCGCCAACCCCTCGCCGGGCTTGATCGAGACGATCCGCACGCCCTTAGCGGGCGTCCGCGCGACCTGAGCGGCGACAGCCTGGCGCCGGATCCCCTCGCGGTGCTTCAAGGTCAGCACGATGGCGCCGATCATCGCCACCAGGAGGACCATCCCCGCAGCCTGGAAGAGATAAACGTAGTCGGTGTAGAGCACCCGCCCGATGGCCTCGGCGTTGGTCGCCCCGCCCGAACGCGACATCGCCCCGGTCGAGCCCGCCGCCGCGCCGCCGCCGGCGACGCTCAAGGCGACCACCACCATCTCGATCGCCAGCACCCCGGCGACCACGCCGCCCAGGGGCATGTAGCGGGCGAAACCCTGGCGTAGGGCGGTGAAGTCCACGTCCAGCATCATGACCACGAACAGGAAGAGCACCGCGACCGCGCCGACGTAGACGACCACCAGGATCATGGCCAGGAACTCGGCCCCCAAGAGGACGAACAGCCCCGCGGCCGAAAAGAAGGCGGTGATCAGGAACAGCACCGAATGCACGGGATTCCTTGCCGAAATCACCGCCAGGCCGGCGCCGATGGTGATCGCGGCGAGCAGGTAGAAGGCGATAGCCGGCAAAATCACGGGGACCCTTCTCCAAGCCGCGCCGCCCTCTTAGCGATAGGGCGCGTCCAGTTCCAGGTTCTTGGCGATCTCCCGCTCCCAGCGATCGCCGTTCTCGAGCAGGCGTTCCTTGTCGTAATAGAGTTCCTCGCGGGTCTCGACGGAGAACTCGGTGTTGGGCCCTTGGACGATGGCGTCGACCGGGCAGGCCTCCTGGCAAAGGCCGCAATAGATGCATTTGACCATGTCGATGTCGTAGCGGGTGGTGCGCCGCGCGCCGTCCTCGCGCGCCTCGGCCTCGATGGTGATCGCCTGGGCCGGGCAGATGGCCTCGCACAGCTTGCAGGCGATGCAGCGTTCCTCGCCATTGGGATAGCGGCGCAGGGCGTGTTCGCCGCGAAACCTGGGCGACTGGGGGCCGCGCTCATTGGGATAGAGCACCGTCGCCTTGGGCCGGATCATGTATTTCATCGCCAGGCCGAAGGCGCCGGCGAAGTCCATCAGGGCCGCGCCCTTGATCGCCTGGCCGATGCGCTGGAACATGGCCACCTATCCGGCCCCCCCGATCTTGCAGCCGTAGTTGGAAAGCTCGCGGGAGTCGAAGCCGTTCTTGAGTTTCAGACGGCCGCCGTCGGCCGCGCACTTGTCGGTGGCCGCCTTGAGCGCGTCGTAGTTGGCGTCTCCCGGGTCGAGCCCGTAGGAGCCATGCCCGACCGAGCCGCAGGCGCCCAGAAGCATCGACAGGGCCGCGAGCGCGGCGCCCAGCCTCATGCGCCCGGCCCGAATTCGCGCCACGCGGCGACCAGGATCACGGCGCCGATCGAGAGCGGCAGGAACACCTTCCAGCCCAGGCGCATCAGCTGGTCATACCGGTAGCGCGGCACGATCGCCTTGGCCATGGCGACGAGGAAGAAGAAGAAGATGGTCTTGGCGAAGAACCACAGGAAACCGAAGAAACTCGCCGCGGTGGGAGTCCAGGCGGCGGTGAACGGCGTGGGGAACGGCGCCTGCCAGCCGCCGAAGAAGAGCACGCTGATCAGGGCGCACATCAGGACGATGTTGGCGTATTCGCCGATCATGAACAGCAGATAGGGCGTCGAGGAATATTCCACCTGATAGCCGGCCACCAGTTCCGACTCGGCCTCCGGCAGGTCGAAGGGGGGGCGGTTGGTCTCGGCGAGCGCCGAGACGAAGAAGATCACGGACATGGGAATCATCACCAGGGCGGCGGGGAGGTTCTTCAACCCCCCTCCCCCCAGGACGTTCCAGTTCCAGAAGCCGCCGGCTTGCCGCTCGACGATCTGGCCCAGGTTGAGCGAGCCGCTGAGCAGGATCACGGTGATGATCACGAAGCCGATGGAGACCTCGTAACTCACCATCTGGGCCGCCGAGCGCAGGCTGCCCAGGAAGGGGTATTTCGAATTGGAGGCCCATCCGCCCATGATCACGCCATAGACGCCCAGGGACGAGATGGCGAAGAGGTAGAGCACGCCGACATTGATATCCGATACGACCCAGCCGGGCGCCAGCGGCATGACCGCCCAGGCGCCGAAGGCCAGGGTGAAGCTGACCAGGGGCGCGAGCAGGAACACCGCCCGGTCGGCCCCGGCCGGGATCACGATCTCCTTGAGCACGAACTTGAGGAAATCGGCGAACGATTGGAGCAGGCCGAAAGGCCCGACCACATTGGGTCCCTTGCGCATCTGGACGCCGGCCCAGACCTTGCGGTCGGCCAGCAGCAGGAAGGCCAGGGAGAGGAGGATCCAGACGAGGACGGCAAGGATCTGCAGCACGGTGAGGACTGTCCAGCCGCCGGCCGTGGTCCAGAATGAGGGAGCGCCTACCTCCATGACGTTGACCGGAGTGTGCTTTTTTTACACCTCTCCCAAAGGGAGAGGGAGGGGCCCGCGCCCTCTTGGGCGTGGGAGGGTGAGGGGTTACCGCCTCTCGGGCGGACCTCCATGATTCCTGGCGAAAATCGGCGGGCGCCCGAACCCCTCACCCTCCCATGGCTTCGCCATGGGCCCCTCCCTCTCCCTCCGGGAGAGGTGTCCGTTGGGCGTGTCTTGGAGATGTGTGAATCCGGTGCGGTACCGCTCATCGCCCTACTCCGCCGCCATCCGGGCGCCGGCCGCCAGGGCCGCGCACTGCGCCATGGTCACGCTGGCGCGGGCGATGGGGTTGGTCAGGTGGAAGGCCTTGACCGGGCTGGCGAAGGGGGCGTCGGAGATTTCCGCCGCGGTCCCCAGGCCTGAAAAATCCAGGCGCGCGGGGGTCGATCCTGGCGCATAATCGATCTGCCCGAAGCTCGGATGATCGGCGAAGAGCTTGGCGCGCAGGGCGTCCAAGGTGTCGTATGGGAGCCTCGCCCCCAGATGCTCGGACAGGGCGCGCAGGATCGCCCAATCCTCCTTGGCTTCGCCCTTGGGAAACACGGCCCGCTCGCCGCGCTGAACGCGGCCTTCGGTGTTGACGTAGAGGCCGCTCTTTTCGGTATAGGCCGCGCCTGGCAGGACGAGGTCGGCGCGGTGGGCGCCCGAGTCGCCGTGCGTCCCCAGATAGACGACGAAGGCGTCGCTGGCGGCCAGGTCGATCTCGTCGGCGCCGAGCAGAAGAAGCACATCCAAGGCGCCCTTGGCCATCATCTCGAGCGCGGATCGGCCGCTTGGCCTGGGCGTGAACCCGAGATCCAGCCCGCCGGCCCGGGCGGCCGCCGCATGCAGGATGTTCCAGCCGTTCCAGCCCTCCCGGACCAGGCCGAAAGCCTCGGCGGCGCGGGCCGCCGCGCCGAGCACCGCGGCGCCGTCCGGCCGGCAAAGCGCGCCCGCCCCGATAATGATCGCCGGCCTGCGCGCTTCCCTGAAGGCGCGCGCGAAATCCTCGTTACTGTCCGCGAGGCCCAGAAGGGCCGCGCCGCCGGACCCCAGATGCTCATGCTCGTAGGTCAGGTCGGCGATCGCGCCGATCGCGCCGATCCGCGCCCGCCCGGAAAGCCACAGCTTGCGGATGCGCGCGTTTAGCACCGGCGCCTCGAGGCGCGGATTGGTCCCGACGAGCAGGACGGCGTCCGCCTGTTCGAGCCCGGCGATGGTGGAGTTGAACAGCCAGCTCTCGCGGGGGCCGGCGCCCAGGGCCATCCCGTCCTGGCGGCAGTCGAGGCTCGCGACGCCCAGGGCGCCGAAGAGGTCTAGGGCGGCCTTCATCGACTCGGCGTCCTGCAGGTCGCCGGCAATGACGCCGATCCGGTCGGGCGCGGACCCCTTGATCCGGGCCGCCACGGTTTCGAGGGCCTTCGCCCAGGTCACCGGCGTGAGGCGCCCGCCGACGCGGATCATCGGCCGGTCCAGGCGCTGGCGCGACAGCCCGTCGCAGGCGTAGCGGGTCTTGTCGGAGATCCATTCCTCGTTGATCTCGTCGTTGGTTCGCGGCAGCACCCGCAGCACGGCCGGGCCGCGAGCGTCGACCCGGATCGCGCTGCCGAGCGCGTCCATGACATCCACGCTTGGGGTCTTGGTCAGCTCCCAGGGCCGGGCGTTGAAGGCGTAGGGCTTGGAGGTCAGGGCGCCGACGGGGCAGAGGTCGATGACGTTGGCCGACAGCTCGCTCGTCACCGCAGCGTCGAGGTAGGTGGTGATCTCGACGTCTTCCCCGCGCGAGATCAGGCCGATCTCAGATATCCCCGCCACCTCGGAGATGAAGCGCACGCAGCGGGTGCACTGGATGCAGCGGGTCATCACCGTCTTGATCAGCGGGCCCATGTATTTTTCCTCGACGGCGCGCTTGTTCTCGGCGTAGCGCGTGGCGTCGCGGCCATAGCCCATCGACTGGTCCTGCAGGTCGCACTCCCCGCCCTGGTCGCAGATCGGGCAATCCAGGGGATGGTTGATCAGCAGGAACTCCATCACCCCCTGGCGGGCCTTCATCACCATCGGCGAATTGGTGACTATCTCCTGGCCCTCGGCGGCCGGCAGGGCGCAGGACGCCTGAGGCTTGGGCGGCCCCGGCTTCACCTCCACCAGGCACATGCGGCAGTTGCCGGCGATGCTGAGGCGTTCGTGGTAGCAGAACCGCGGGATCTCCTCGCCGGCCAGCTCGGCGACCTGGAGCACGGTCATCCCGTTCTCGAACGCGACCTCGACGCCATTGACTTTCGCGGTGGGCACGGGCGCGGGTTCAGCGCGGCGCGTCGGCAAGTTCGAGCCGACGCTCGACCTGATCCCGACGAAGTTCGAGGCGATCGAGTCGTCGGTTGACACCCGCCAACGCCTCCGCGACGTTCGTCATGCGAACCTTCAAGTCCTGCACATCCTCGATCACCCGATCGAGCTTGGCCTCCATGCGGCGAAGCATCTGCAGGACAAGGTTGTCGGGCTCATCGACCATGGCGTGGGCGATAGCCCCCTACTCCGCCGCGATCAAGCTCGGCGCGCCCCGGGAGGACAAGGCGAGCCTCGCGGGAGGCGCGTGACGCCGTGGCAGTTTTTGGCAGTTTTTGGCAAGTTTTTGGCAAGCGTCGGGACCCTAAAAAGCGATCGCCTGCGCGGGAATTTTCCGACATCCTGAAATGCACTCGTTTGAAGGGTGGAGGTTTTTCAGTGCGGCGGAGGGATTGAGGAAGGACCCCGCAAGGGCATTGCGCGAAATCGGGGAGGCTGTTCGATGGATTGCATATTGTAATGTACGCCTTGGCGCCCGTCAAGGCGGAGATCGGCGAGCGCCCGCGCGCCCCACCCCCCCGGGAGGCCTTCCTCGGCTCAACTCCCCGCGGCATGCACACAACTCGTTCAGGCGCACCTCTTGAACACCTCTCCCGAAGGGAGAGGGAGGGGCCCATGGCGAAGCCATGGGAGGGTGAGGGGTTCGGGCGCCTGGGGGTTTCCCCCCATGTTTCAGCGCCTTGACGCAACCCGGCGGACAAATCGGATAGCGGGTAACCCCTCACCCTCCCACGCCCCCAAGAGGGCGCGGGCCCCTCCCTCTCCCTTTGGGAGAGGTGTTCCGTGACCGACTTTTCAACGCACACCCTCACCGAAGGGGAGATGTGCGCATACCGTAGACTCAACGGACGGTCACGGGCGCCGCGGCCCTCCCGCTCACCCGCGGCAGATCCACCAGAGCAGCATCGTAGTCGAGACAAACATCATCGCCGACAACAGCCCCCAGGTCACGATGATCCGCGCCAGCCATTGGCGGGGGCCGAAGCGGACGGCCATCCGGTTGGACGGCGCCTCGAACAGCGCATAGCCCAGGAAGAACAGCCCGCCGCCCAGGCCGTAGATGGTCGCGCTGAAGCCCAGGTCGGCGTTCATCCGCGCCGCCGCGAAGCTCACGTTGACGCGGTCGGTATAGGCGCACAGATAGGCCTGCAGGATGAACGGGAGGACGCGCCACAGCACCTTGTTCATCGCGGATCGGGCGACGGGATTGATGTCGACCGTCATCCGTCGAAGCCGGTGGCGCGGTCTTGCGGAGTTTTAGACAGTGTCACCGTTATTCCGAAGCTCTATCGGCGACTTCCTGGAGCAGGTGTACAATCGCCACCGACTGCACTCCGCGCTCGCCTACCGATCACCCATGGAGTTCGAAGACGCCCGTCCATGGGCCGCCGCGCGGCGGCCCATGGACGAAACCACTAACCCGCTGTCCCCAAATTAAACTGTCTCACCCAAGGGGTGTGTGTGGTCCACAGTGTTGTCACCGTAATCCAACTGAAAATACCGATCGCTCTTCAACTGGCCCCCAAAACGCGCGACAAGACCGTCATGATCGAGCCATATGCGGGTGATCGACACGCCCCGGGGGAGCCGGCCATGTCCCCCGATCCCTTGACCCGCCGCAGCGTGGTGG
>JACDGF010000492.1 GCA_013815405.1 Caulobacteraceae bacterium
CCGCCTCCTGCTCGCGCAGGATGGCGATGATCTGCTCCTCGCTGAATCTCGACTTCCTCATCGGTCCGTCCCTTTCCGTTGGGCCGGACTCTACTTATTCCTGGAGGAGTTTCAGGGGGTCACGTCATCCCGCGCCGCCGGTGACGCCCATTGTAGTCACAACTCCCCCCCCGCCGACGTACTCCGCCGCTGCCCCGCCAGCGTTCATCTCCAGCATGCCTGCCCAAGTGGTCCCGGCGACCCCGCGCTGCCCCCGTTGACCGTATTCGACCAATGCGCCGTCCTCAGCGCCCCGTCATCGACGGTCGCGGCGATGCCGTCCTTAGGGCCACCAAGCTTTCCGGCCCCAGCCTCACGCTCAGGGTGTGCCGCCGGTAGTGGGCGAGCGGGACGCCGGGAGCGGGCGACGAGGGCATGGACGAAGCGACGGGCCGGGAAGCTTTGTGCGTCAAGCGTCCGCCGCGATCCGAACAAATCCGTCCCCATCCGGCTTCTATGTTGGGGTATTTATTGCGGTGTCGCCTGATGAAATCAGAAAATATCCAATAAAAACAGTAATTTAATTCTTGTCGGTCGCGGTGACGGGAGCCGCGCTGGCCGCGTAGAGGATGGCCACGTCGGGTTTCACTCCATGGGATCGCCGATCCGAGCGCTTGGCGGCCCCCCCGGCGCGTAGCCCAACAGAAGACGTAACTTCTCACTGCCGCCGTGCTGTCACCCCGCGCCCCGAGGCCTCGCTCATCAGCGCCGCGCAGTCGGCGTTTTTGGCGAGGCCCGGATGGACGAAGGGCAGAATGACGGCGAGCGGCGCGACCACCGCGCCCAGAATGCCGGCGACAGCCAGTTGGCCTGCCGCCCTACCAACCGACACCCCGAACTTAGGCGCGATCAGCGGCCCCTTGACGGTGATCGGCGCGCCTATGCGCACTAGGCGGAACTTCTTGGGTTTGCCGGCGATCTGAAGGTTCACCGTCTCGTTGCGCAGGTTGATCTCGCCCTTGCCCTGGGCCAGCACGACGCCGGTGTCGAAGACGATGTATTGGGCGGTGAGGATGCCGTTGGTTGCGCGAAAATCGGCCACCGCGCAGCGGATCGGCGTCTCGGTCTGGTTCTTGGCCAGCAGCAGCAACAGCCCCTTGGTGGCGTCTATCCCCAGCAGTTCGGCGAAGGCTTGGCGTATCTCGCCGCCTGGAATGACGAGGGTCAACGCGCCGTTGGCGTTGGCCGCCGCCGCCCGCACCGAATCGCCCGTGCCGGCAAGCTCGGCGCGGCCGAAGACAGCGCCGGTAAGCGGCGGTTTCGCGCCGCCGCGACCCATCAGGTTTTCGAGTCTCGCGTTGGTCAGCTTCATATCAATCATCTCGGCCGGCGGCGCTCGACGGGCGTCCAGACGTATCAGCCCGACCAAATTGCCTTGCGGAAGCGTCATGGCGAATGGGTTCACCGTCAGTAGGCCATGGTCCAGGCCTAACCTCAGGGATAGAGCCCGGATCGGCAGGCCAGGGGCGTCCACGCTTGCCGCCCGATAAGTGAGACGTGCGTCGGTGGTCCGGATGCGGCTCACGTCAAGATGGGAATCCGGCAGGAACCGACGCTCCGACTTGAGCTTGGCCGCCATGGCCTTCTGGGCTGGCGACAGGGTATGGCCGGCGGTGTTCTTGGGAACGCCTCCGATCACGGCCGCCAAATCGGCCAGCTTCAGGCGACGCGAAGTGAGGTCGGCGGTGACGAACGGCCGCCCGCTCGCATCATCGACGCCTAGGCTTCCGGCGAGGTCGGAATCGCCCAGCCGCCCGGCGATGCCGCGGAACGCGAAGGTCTTGCCGGCCACCGCGAAGCCGGCGGAAAGCTGGTAGGGCGGCGTGTTTGGCAGCGCGATCGCGGTCAGATGATATAGGTCTGAGAAATCCGGCCCGCTCACCCGCGCCCGCCCCGAGACCTGGCCCAAGTCAAACGGATGGGCGATGATCCCGTTGATCGCCAGCTTGGTCGCCCCCGCCTCGATCTGGGCATCGAACGGGTAGGGCCGCGAGGAATCAACGTTTACTAGCGCGCCGCCGGTGATCCGGGCGAGGAACGGCGCGGCGTTCAGCCTGCCTTTGCCCACAAGCTGGAAGGCGCCGTGGCCGTTTCCGCGCAGCGTTTCGCTGCTCGAAACCGTCCCGGAGAATTTCGTCTTGGTCTTGGCGTCGTCGTAGGT
>JACDGF010000037.1 GCA_013815405.1 Caulobacteraceae bacterium
GGTCGACCCCGGCCGAGCGATCATCTTTCCCCAGTCGGCCGTCGGTGAGCACGCCGAACTCGCCTGGATCTTCAACTGCGTCGCGCGCCTCGGCTGGCTCGACCGCATGACCCAGTTCAAGGAAAAATCGGGCAAGCACAAGGAGCGCGCCAGCGTCGGGCTCTACACCTACCCGGTGCTGCAGGCCGCCGATATCCTGATCTATAAGGCGACCCATGTTCCGGTGGGCGAGGATCAGAAGCAGCACCTGGAGCTGACCCGCGACATCGCCGCCAAATTCAACCACGACTTCGAAGCGCCCGGGTTCTTTCCCATCACCCAGCCCCTGATCGAGGGGCCGGGCGCGCGGGTCATGTCCTTGCGCGACGGGCGGGCCAAGATGTCGAAGTCGGATCCCTCCGACCAGTCTCGAATCAACCTGATGGACGAGACCGACGTGATCGTGGCCAAGATCCGCAAGGCTCGAACCGACGCCGCCCCTCTGCCCGAAACGCCCGAAGGCCTGAAGGAGCGCCCGGAGGCCGACAATCTGGTGGGGCTCTACGCCGCGCTGACGGACCAGACCCCGGCCGAGGTGCTGGCGACCTTTGGCGGTCAAGGCTTCGGTCAAGCCTTCAAGCCGGCCCTGGCGGAGCTGATGGCGCAACGGCTGGCCCCGGTCTCTCGGGAGATGCGCCGCCTGATGGCCGACCCGGAAGAAATCGATCGCATCCTCGCGGCGGGGGCCCAGCGGGCGAGCGCCCTCGCCGCGCCGATCCTCGAGGAAACAAGGCGGATTGTCGGCTTCTGGCCAAAGCGATGAGGTTGCGCCGGCCCGATCACCACGCCATCTAGCGTCTCACGGAGACCGCCCAATGTTCATCCAGACCGAAGCCACGCCCAACCCCGCCGTGCTGAAATTCCTGCCCGGCCGCGAAGTGCTGGGCGCCGGGACTCGGGAGTTTCGCGACGCGGACGAGGCGCGGGCCTCGCCCCTGGCCACGGACCTGTTCGATCTGATCGGCGTGAGCCGGGTCTTCTTCGGCGCGGACTTCCTGACCGTGACCAAGGACGGCGATCACGACTGGGCGCATCTCAAGGCCCCGATCCTGGCGGCGATCATGGACCACTTCACCGGCGACGGGCCCTTGCTCACCGATGGCGACGCGCATGCGCCGGCGGAAGCGATCTACGAAGGCGAAAGCGCCCAGATCGTGGCCGAGATCAAGGACCTGCTGGATTCGCGCATACGCCCGGCCGTGGCCCAGGACGGCGGCGACATCCTTTTCTCGCGCTTCGAGCCGGACACCGGGGTGGTATGGCTGCACATGCGCGGCGCTTGCGCCGGCTGCCCGTCGTCGGCGGCCACCCTCAAGGCGGGGGTGGAGACCATGCTACGCCACTATGTGCCCGAAGTGACCCGGGTCGAACAGACCCTCTAGCCGCCGCCTCGCCGTCGCGGGAGAGTCGCGCCCGCCACCGCCCCGTCCTGGAACCCTCATGCCCGCCCGCCTCAAAGATCCCGCCCTGGACCAGCTCTTTCGCGGCGCCCGGACCCGCAACGGCTGGCGCACCGATCCCCTGCCCGAATCGCTCCTGCGGGAAATCCACGACCTGGCCAAATTCCCGCCGACCGCGGCCAATTCCAATCCGGCGCGGTTCGTGTTCGTGACCAGCGCGGAGGCCAAGGACAAGCTCGCCTCGGTGGCGGACCGCGGCAACCAGGCGAAGATCAGACAGGCGCCGGCGACGGTGATCATCGGCTACGATCTCGACTTCCCGCAGACCCTTCCCAAGCTCTTCCCGCCCGCGCCCGACATGAAGGACGGTTTCACGGACCCGGCCGTCACCGAGCAGGTGGCATTCCGCAACGGCTCGCTGCAGGGCGCCTATCTGATCATGGCGGCGCGATCCCTGGGCCTCGATTGCGGCCCGATGTCGGGCTTCGACAATGCCAAGGTCGATGCCCTGTTCTTCGCCGGAACCAGGATCAAATCGAATTTTCTCTGTTCCCTGGGCCACGGGACCGACCACAACCTCTTCGGCCGCTTGCCGCGGTACGCTTTCGAAGAGGTGTGCAAAGTCGTCTAGGCGCACCGCGGTGATCGTGCTGGCTCTCGACACCTGCCTGGGCGCCTGTTCGGTGGCCATCGCCGATGGAGACCATACCGCCGCTTGGCTCTCCGAAGCGATGGCGCGCGGCCATCAGGAACGGCTGGCGCTTATGGTGCGCGACGTGATGGGGGAGGCGCGACTGGCGTTTGGCGACCTGGACCGCATCGGGGTCACGGTGGGTCCAGGGTCCTTCACCGGCCTGCGGGTTGGCTTGGCCTTCGCCAAGGGCTTGGCCCTGGCTTTGGATCGGCCGTGCGTCGGCGTCGGCGCGTTGGAGGCGCTGGCGGCGAGCGCCGGGTCGCCGGGAATTTGCGCCGCGGTGATCGACGCTGGGCGCGGTCGCGCCTATCTCCAGTTGTTCGAGGCCGGTCGGCCGCTGACCGCGCCGGACATTCTGCCGCTACCGGAGGCGGCGGAGCGCTTGGCGCGAGCCCGCGGTGATCGCCACGCCCGTTTGGTGGGACCGGGAGCGGCCCTGCTGGCGCCCATGATCGCCCGCGCCGAGGTGGTCGGCCTCGTCGCGCCCTCACCCGCGACCGTCGCGCGCTTGGCTGCCGACGTTTCGCCCTCGCCGCCTCGCCCCCTCTACCTGCGCGCGCCGGACGCCCGGCCCAAGACGCCATGATCCTGCGTCTGGCGACCGGCGAGGACGCGGAGGCTCTGGCGGAGATCCATGCCGGCGGGTTCGATCGGCCTTGGACCGCCTCGGAGTTCGAGAGCCTGCTCTCGAGCCCGGGGGTCTTCGCCATGCTGGCGCGGTCGGGCGCCGCTGTCGCGGGCTTCGTGCTTTGCCGCATCGCTGCGGACGAGGCGGAGGTGCTGACCCTGGTCACGGCGCCGGCGCTTCGGCGGCGTGGGGTCGCCGCGGCGCTGTTGGAGGCGGCCACCGGCGTGGCGCGCGCGAGAGGAGCCGCCACCCTCTTCCTCGAGGTCGCGGAGGACAATCTGGCCGCTAGAGCGCTCTACGCGGCGGCCGGTTGGGGCCGCGTCGGCCGGCGCCGCGCCTATTACGCGCGGGGGGACGGGTCCATGGCGGCCCTGGCCTTGCGGCGCGACCTTAACAGATGACGCGCCGGGCTCTATGCTCGCGCCGGTGGGGACAAGCGGAGCGGCCTCTTGGATCGGCTGGAGAAGCTGTGCATCGACAAGGGCATGCGGATGACCGAGCAGCGCCGTGTGATCGCGCGGGTCCTGTCCCTGGCCAGCGATCATCCCGACGTCGAGGAACTGCACCGCCGCGCCCACGAGATCGATCCTCACATTTCCATCGCCACCGTCTACCGGACCGTTCGCCTGTTCGAGGAATCCGGCATCCTCACCCGCCACGAATTTCGCGACGGCCGCTCCCGGTACGAGGAGACCAGCGAGATGCACCATGACCACCTGATCGACATGAAGAGCGGAGCGGTGGTGGAGTTCGTGGACGAGGAGATCGAGGCCCTGCAAAAGGCGATCGCCAAGCGCCTCGGCTATCGGCTGGTCGACCACAGGCTGGAGCTCTACGGCGTCCCGGCCGACGAGTGAGCGGTGCTTGCGCGTGAAGCCCCCGCCCACCATAACCGACCGATGACGGGCCTCGCCGCGCAAAAGCGCCTCTATATCAAGACCTATGGCTGTCAGATGAACGTCTACGACAGCGAGCGCATGGCCGATGTCCTGGCCCCCTTGGGCTACGGGCTCACCGACACGCCGGACGGCGCGGACCTGGCGGTGCTCAACACCTGCCACATCCGGGAAAAGGCCACCGAAAAAGTCTATTCCGAGCTCGGACGGCTCAAGGCTTTCAAGGCGAGCAGGGCCGAGGCCGGCGGCGCGATGATCCTGGCGGTCGCCGGCTGCGTGGCCCAGGCCCAGGGCGCGGAGATCATGGCCCGTCAGCCCGCCGTCGACCTGGTGGTCGGGCCCCAGGCCTATCATCGGCTTCCCGAACTGATCGCCCGGAGCCACCGCGCTTCGGGCGAGCGGCTGGCCGCCGACTTCACGCCCGACGAGAAATTCGATGCCCTGCCGAGCCAGCGGCTGGCCACGGGCGTCACCGCCTTCGTGACTATCCAGGAGGGCTGCGACAAGTTCTGCACCTTCTGCGTAGTGCCCTATACCCGTGGGGCGGAATATTCGCGGCCAGCCGACGCCATAGAAGCTGAAGCCCGGGCGCTCGCGGCGGACGGGGTGCGCGAGATCACCTTGTTGGGTCAGAACGTCAACGCCTACCGGAGCGACGGGAGCGGCGGGCTCGCGGCGCTGATCCGCCGCCTGGCGCGGATCGAGGGGCTGGACCGCATCCGCTACACCACCAGCCATCCGCGCGACATGGACCAGGCGCTGATCGACGCCCACGGCGAGGTGGACGCCTTGATGCCCTATCTGCACCTGCCGGTTCAATGCGGTTCGAACCGGCTCCTCAAGGCCATGAACCGGTCGCACACAGCCGAGAGCTACCTTAGGCTGATCGAGCGGATCCGCGCCGCGCGGCCCGATATCGCGATTTCGGGGGATTTCATCGTCGGTTTCCCCGGCGAGCGGGAGGCCGATTTCGAGGCGACCTTGGCCCTCGTCCGCGAGGTGGGCTACGCCGGCGCCTATTCGTTCAAATACTCGAGCCGGCCCGGGACGCCGGCGGCCGCGATGGCCGGCCAGGTCCACGAGGCGACGAAGCACGACCGCCTGGCCCGCCTGCAAGCCTTGCTCGAAGCGCAACGGCGCGCGTTCAACGCAGATCTGGTCGGGCGCACCGTGCCTGTCCTGTTCGAAAAGCCGGGCCGGCGCGTGGGTCAGATCGTCGGGCGCTCCCCCTATCTGCAGGCCGTGCATTGCGAGGGGCGGTCGGACCTCATCGGCCGCATAGCGCCGGTCGCCGTCGTCTCGTCGGGCCACAACAGCCTGGCCGGCCTGCGCGCGCCGGCGCCCGTTTGAGCCGAATGCCCTCTGAGTTTCTGCCGCTCACCGACGAGGCCGTGCGCGCCGTGGCCGGGCCGGGCGGGCGCCACGCGGCGATGATCGAAGACGCCTTTCACGTCCTGGTCGAAACGCCCGGCGGCGGGGTGTCGCTCAACGGTGAAGCCAAGGCGCGGCGCGACGCCCGTCAGACCATCGAGACCCTGGCCGGGCGGGTCGCCACGAGCCTGGAGATCACCTCGGCGGATGTGCGCGTGGCCATCGACCAGGCCCGCGCGGGTCTCCCGGGCGCGGGCCTCGCCGCGCGCCGGGGGCGGGTGGCGGCCAAGACGGCGGCTCAGGCGCGCTACCTCGAAGCCCTGGCGAAGGACGACCTGGTGTTCGGACTGGGGCCGGCGGGCACCGGCAAGACCTTCCTGGCCGTCGCCCATGGCGCCGGCCTGCTGCGCTCCGGCGCGGTGGAACGCCTTGTGGTGACCCGCCCGGCGGTGGAGGCGGGGGAGCGCCTGGGGTTCCTGCCGGGCGACCTTGGCGAAAAGGTCGATCCCTACATGGCCCCGGTCTGGGAGGCGATGATCGACATCCTGGGGGCGGACTCCCTGCGCCGCCGTCGCGATCGGGGGGAGATCGAGGTGGCGCCGATCGCCTTCATGCGCGGCCGGACCCTGGCCCACGCTTTCGTTATCGTCGACGAAGCCCAGAACACCTCGCGCCTGCAGATGAAGATGGTCCTCACCCGCCTGGGCGAAGGCTCGCGCATGGCGGTCACCGGCGATCCCAGCCAGGTCGACCTGATCAATCCGGCCGACTCGGGCCTGGCTCACGCGGTCTCGATCCTCGAAGGTCAGGAAGGCGTTGGGATCGCCCGGTTTTCAGTCGCGGACGTCGTGCGCCATCCCCTGGTGGGGCGAATCGTCGAAGCCTATGACGCGGACGCGGCCCGCCGCGCGCCTTGATCCGGATCTCGGTCGAAATCCAGGAGAAACGCTGGCTTGAGGCCCTGCCGGACGCCATCACCCTGGCGCGGCGGGCGGGCGAGGTGGCGACGCCCCGCCGACGCCGGGGCGAGGTGACCGTCCTGCTCGCCTCCGATGGGATCCTGCGCGAGCTCAACCGGCGTTTCCGATGCGTCGACCAGGCGACCAATGTGCTGGCCTTTCCGGCCCCGCCCAATGCCCGAGGCCACCTTGGCGACGTCGCCCTGGCGTTCGGTGTCTGCGAGGCCGAGGCCGAGGCCCAGGCCAAGCCGCTGGCCGATCATCTGCGCCATCTGGTGATTCATGGCATCCTGCATCTCATGGGCTATGATCACCAGACCGACGCGCAGGCCGAGACGATGGAAGGGATCGAACGCCACCTTCTCGCGACGCTCGGCGTCCCCGACCCCTACGCCGCCGGCAATGATCAAGGAGACCATGTCCAGCACGGATCCCGAGCCTAAGGCTTTCCCAACGGCCCAACGGCGCGGGAGCGGGCGATTGGGCGCTTTCTTCGCCAGGGTCGGCCTGTGGCGAAACGAGCCGATGCGCGCCGGCGACAGCGGCGCGTCCGCGCGCCCGCCGGCCGGGGCCGATCTGATGGCTCACGCCCGGGCGTTCCAGACCCTGAGCGTGGCCGACGTCATGACTCCCCGGGCCGACATCATGGCGGTCGAGCTGTCGTCGTCCTTCGACGCCGTCGTGGCCGCGTTCGCCGAGAGCGAACACTCGCGCTTGCCGGTCTATCGCGACAGTCTCGACGATCCGGTCGGAGTCGCGCATCTGAAGGATGTGTTCAAGCTCCTGGCGGGGCCGGAACCGCGGCGGGAGGCTGGCGCTCAAGTGCTCCGCCGCCTCAAACGCGAAACCCTTTATGTACCGCCTTCGATGCGCGCCGCCGACCTGCTGGTCCGCATGCAGGCCAGCCGGATTCACATGGCCATGGTGATCGACGAGTTCGGCGGCGTCGATGGGGTGGTCACCCTCGAAGACGTGATCGAGGCGGTGGTCGGGGAGATCGACGACGAGCACGACGAAGCGGCGTCCACCCAGATCGTGGCCCGGGCCGGCGGCGTGTTCGAGATCGACGCCCGCGTGGCCCTGGAGTCGCTCGAGACCGCCCTCCGCCGCGGTCTCGCCACCCCGGACATGGACGAGGATATCGACACCGCCGCGGGCCTGGTCACCGCCCTGGCCGGACGCGTGCCCCAGCGCGGGGAGGTGATCGCCCATCCCGCCGGCCTCGATTTCGAGGTCACCGACGCCGATCCCCGCCGGGTCAAACGGCTGCGCATCCGTCCCGCGGCGACCCCGCCGAAACGGGCGCCCGCGGTCGATGGTTGACGCCGCGGCGCTGGTCCGGCGCGCGCGGTTCCACCGGGTGCTCGCCCTTCTCGCCGGCGCGGGCGCCGCCCTGGCCCAACCGCCCTTCGGTCTCCTGCCGGGCCTCTTCGGCTACGGCCTGACGTTCTGGCTGGTCGATCGGCCGGCCTCCCCCAGGCCACTGCGCTCCGCCTTCTTTCGGGGCTGGCTGGCGGGCTGCGCCTATTTCCTGCTCTCGCTCTGGTGGTTGGCGGAGCCGTTCTATGTCGACGCCAAGGCCCAGGGATGGATGGCCCCGTTCGCCGTGGCTGGCGTGGCCGCCGGCATGGCTCTCTTCTGGGGCGCCGCATGCTTGGCCTATCGCGCCTTGGCCGGACCCGGCGCGCGTCGGGTGATCCTGTTCGCCGGCGCCCTGGCGGCATTCGAATGGCTGCGCGGCCATATCCTTACCGGCTTTCCGTGGGATTTGCCGGGGGAAAGCTGGGCGGCCGGCTCGGCGCCGTCCCAGGCGGCGGCGCTCGTCGGGGCCTATGGCCTGACCTGGCTCACCCTGGCGGCGTTCGCCGCCCCGGTAGTTGCGCTGGAGGGCCAGGGCGGCCGGATCGCGGCGGCGGGCGCCGTCGCCCTGGTGGCCAGTCTGTTCGCCTTCGGCTCGGCCCGTCTGGCCGGCGTCCCCGCCGGCGCCTCCGACGGGCCGTGGATCCGCCTCGTCCAGGCGAACGTAAGACAGGAATCCAAATATGACCGGCGCCTCTTTGCTAGCATCGTCGAGCGCTATCTCAGCCTGAGCGCCCGGCCCTTTGCCCATCCACCGGCCATGATCATCTGGCCCGAGGGCGCCATACCCGACGCGTTGGAATCCTATCTGGCGCCCGGAACCTGGACTCGCGAGGCGATCCTGGGTCTGCTCCGCCCCGGCCAGACCCTGCTGGTTGGCGGCTACCATTTCGGGTCCGATCAGGGACCCGGGGGCAGGGCCTACAACAGTCTCGCCGCGCTGCGCCGGACGAGCGGGGATCTCAAGCTCGTCGGCCTCTACGACAAGTTCCGCCTGGTGCCGTTCGGCGAGTTCATGCCCCTGGACAGCCTGGCCTCGCGCCTGGGCATCAAGCAGTTCGTCCACGTCGGCGACGGCTTTTCCCCCGGCCGCCGGCCGCGCCCGCTGCGGCTGCCGGGCCTGCCGGCGGTCCAGCCCCTGATCTGCTACGAGAGTCTGTTTCCCGGTTTCACGCGGGAAGGCGCCGCTCGCTCGGGCGTCCGGGCCGCCTGGATCGTCAATGTCTCCAACGATTCCTGGTTTGGGACCGGCAGCGGGCCCCTTCAGCACCTCAATATCGCCAGCTACCGGGCGATCGAGGAGGGCCTGCCCATGGCGCGCGCCACGCCCACGGGAATTTCCGCCATGATCGACGCCTTTGGCCGCGTCGTCCCCGGGACGCGTCTGGGCCAGGGCGTGGCCGGCGTGGTCGACGCGCCCCTACCGCCGGCGCTCGCGCCCACCCTGTTCAGCCGCCTAGGCGACCTGCCGTTCCTCGCCATGCTGCTCATCTCCCTGCTCGGCGCCCGACGCCCGCGATTTTCCAATGGCTGAGGGCCCGCCGCGCCCCATCCGCACTTTTGGCCGCGTCACGGCCCGGCCGATCAAGCCGCGCCAGGCGGCCTTGATGACCAGCCTGCTGCCGTCGCTCGTCACGCCCCCGGGACCGTTCGACCCCTTGGCCCTGGCGCCGGGCGCCGGGGAGGTGTGGCTGGAGATCGGCTTTGGCGGCGGCGAGCATCTGGCGGCCCAGGCGGCGCGGCGGTCGGATGTCCTCATCCTCGGCGCGGAGCCGTTCCTCAACGGGGTGGCCAGCGCGCTTCGCCACATCCAGGATCTCGGCGTGGGCAATGTGCGCCTCCATGCGGGCGACGCGCGCGCCCTGATGGGGGCGCTGCCGGCGTCCTGCCTGGACCGTCTCTTCGTGCTCTTTCCCGATCCCTGGCCCAAACGAAGGCACGCCAAACGCCGGCTCGTCCAGACCGAGTTCATCCAGGACGCCGCGCGGGTCCTCAAATCGGGGGCGCGGTTGCGTTTCGTCACCGACTGGGCCGACTACGCCGATTGGACCTTGGCCCGTTTTCTCGGCTCGCCCGCCTTCGCCTGGACCGCGCGCGCCGCCGACGACTGGCGCCGCGCGCCCGCGGACCACGTCCCCACCCGCTACGAGCAAAAGCGCCTGGGCGACTGCGCGCCGGTCTGGCTCGAGTTCGAGCGTCTGTAACGCCCGACCTCGATTTTCGGCGTCGCCTGGGTCACAAGTTCGACCATGAAGTTTCTCGACCAGTGCAAGATCTACATCCGCTCGGGGGACGGCGGCGCGGGGGCGGTGTCGTTCCGGCGCGAGAAGTTCATCGAATACGGCGGGCCCGACGGCGGCGACGGCGGGCGGGGCGGCGATGTGTGGATCGAGGCGGTGGAGGGCCTCAACACCCTGATCGACTATCGCTACCATCAGCATTTCAAAGCCAAGACGGGCGGCCACGGCATGGGCCGCAACCGCTCGGGCGCGGCCGGGGCGGACGCCGTACTCAAGGTACCGGTCGGCACGGAGGTCCTGGACGAGGACCGCGAAACCCTGATCGCCGATCTGGGCGCGGCCGGCGCCCGCTGGCGGCTCGCCGCCGGCGGCAACGGCGGCTTCGGCAACACCCACTTCAAAGGCCCGGTGAACCAGGCCCCGCGCCGCGCCAACCCCGGATTGCCGGGTATGGAAAAGCTGATCTGGCTGCGCCTGAAATTGATCGCCGACGTGGGGCTGGTGGGTCTGCCCAACGCGGGCAAGTCGACCCTGCTGGCCGCCGTTTCGGCCGCCACGCCCAAGATCGCCGACTATCCTTTCACCACCTTGACGCCGCATCTGGGGGTGGTTGATCTGTCGCCGAACGAACGGTTCGTGATCGCGGATGTTCCGGGGTTGATCGAGGGCGCCTCGGAGGGGGCCGGCCTGGGGACCCGGTTCCTGGGGCACCTCGAGCGCACCGCCGTTCTCATCCACCTGGTCGACGCCGCCGGCGACGATCCGGCGCGGGCTTGGCGTTCCGTCCGCCGCGAACTGGAATCCTATGGCCAAGGCCTGGTCGAAAAGCCGGAAATCCTCGCCTTGAACAAGGTCGACGCCCTGAACGAAGACGAGCGGGCGCATAAGGCTCGGGCGCTGGAAGACGCCGCCGGCGCCGCGCCCCATCTCGTTTCGGCGGTTTCTGGCGAGGGCGTGCCCGCGCTGCTCCGCGC
>JACDGF010000038.1 GCA_013815405.1 Caulobacteraceae bacterium
CCCATCGGGTGGGCGCCTCGGCCCTCTACATGGCCTGGGCCTATGTCGCCCTGCGCGCCGTCCACAGCGCCGTGCACCTCACCTACAACAACGTCATCCACCGCCTCTCTGCCTTCGCCCTGAGCAGCGTCGTGCTGGGCGCTCTTTGGGGGCTGTTCTTCCTCACGCGTGGGTGAGCGGGCCCCACGGCCCGCGCCCGATCAGGCCCATGCCGTCGGCGATGTCCGAGGCGATGGCGCGCCGAAGGGCGGCGGCGTCGCGCGCTTCGATGGCGTCCAGGGCGATGCGGTGCTGATCGATCAGGTTGGCCGTGCCGTAACGCCCATACACCACCCGCATGAAGGGCCCGAACTGAAGCCAGAGGGTCTCGATCAGGCGGTTCAGGGTCTGGCGGCCATTCGTGCGGTAGATGTTGAAATGAAAGGCGAAATTGGATTCCATATAGCCGATGACGTCGCCCTCCCGAATCGCGCGGTCCAAGGCCGCGTCGATCTGGCGCAGATGCGCCAGCCGCGCCTGGGTGATGTGCGGCAGGGCTCGAACGGCGGCTTCCGGCTCCAGCAGCAGCCGACAGTCGAGGAGGTCGGTGAAGCGCTCCGGCGTCATGGGCGGAACCTCGATCTTGCGCTTGGAGCGGATCTGGACCGCACCCTCCGCCGCGAGACGGCTGAGCGCATCGCGCACCGGCATCTGACTGACGCCCAGTTCCAGCGCCAAGGTCCGGGTCGAAAGGCCGACGCCGGGCACGATCTTGCCGGTGATCATCCGACCGCGCAGGTCTTCATAGACACTGGCGTGCAGGAGCGGCTGCGGTGATCCGCCGGGCTCGCCGCCTTCGGGCCGGTCGATCGGCATTGCCCGGGAGGCGGCTCTGGCCATGGACGGAGGCGCTCCACGGAGGCGGGTTTCGCCAAGGCGAGGTTGACGCGGAGGCTCGCGCGGCGTGATCCTACTGCGATCACACTCGGGCGCGCCAGGGGGCGGAATGTCGGAACTCAAGGCTTGGCTGGACGCGCGGGGGATCACCGAAGTCGAATGCCTGATCCCGGACATGAACGGCGTCCTGCGCGGCAAGGTCCTACCGGCGGCCAAGCTGGCCCAGTCCGAGCGCGACGGCTCCCTGCGCCTTCCCAGCAGCGTGTTCGCGGTGACGGTGACGGGGGAGTACGCCGGCGCCAGCGACGACGAGGAGTCCTATTCCGATCCGGACATGGTCCTGCGCCCCGACCCGGCGACCCTCTGCGTGGCGCCGGGGCTCAAGACTCCCACCGCCTTCGTCTTCGCCGACGCCCATCACCCGGGCGGCGCCCCCTGGGCGTCCTCGCCCCGGCATGTGCTCAAGGCAATTATCGAGCTCTACCGGATCCGCGGCTGGCGCCCCGTCGTCGCGCCGGAACTCGAATTCTACCTGACCGCCGTCAATCCCGACCCGGACCTGCCGCTGACGCCCCCGGCCGGCCGATCGGGCCGGGCGGAAACCTCGCCCCAACCCTACGGCCTGGAAGCCGTGAACGAATACGAGGCGATCATCGACGCCATCTACGAATTCGCCGACGTCGCCTCGCTGAACCTCGACACCATGATCCATGAGTCGGGGACCGCCCAGCTGGAGATCAATTTCGTCCACGGCGACCCGGTCCGCCTCGCCGATCAGGTGCTGGTGTTCAAGCGGATCGTTCGTCAGGTGGCGCTGGATCGCGGGGTCTACGCCACCTTCATGGCCAAGCCGATGGAGCTTCAGCCCGGCAGCGCCATGCATCTGCACATCTCGGTGGTGGACGAAGCCGACGGCCGCAATCTCTTCGCCGGCGCGGAGGGCGCCGACAGCGCCATGTTCCGGCATTTCATCGGCGGGCTGCAGGCGTACCTTCCCCGGGTCGTCCCCCTATTCGCGCCCAATGTGAACTCGTTCCGGCGCATGCGCCCCAGCCACAGCGCGCCGATCAATGTCCAATGGGGGCACGACAACCGCTCCTGCGGGCTTCGCGCGCCGATCTCGGATTCCGCCAACCGAAGGATCGAGAACCGCCTGCCGGGCGCCGACGCCAACCCCTACCTCGCCATGGCCGCGTCGCTGATCTGCGGCTGGCTGGGGGTCGAGGAGGCCATCGAGCCCACGGCGCCGGCCACTGGCAACGCCTATCATCACCCCCGGACCCTGCCCAAGACCCTGGAAGACGCGCTGGAGCGCTTCGCGGCCTGTACGCCGGTGCGGAACCTGCTGGGCGAGCCCTTCTTCCGCGCATTCACCGCGATCAAGGAAGCGGAGCTCGAAGCCTTCCAGGGGGTGATCAGCTCCTGGGAGCGCGACCATCTGCTGCTGAAGGTCTGATGGCGGGGTTCAACGCCGGACTGGGCATGGCGCGGTCCTACTATGCGGCCACCGCCCATCCCTGGCCTGGCCTGCCGTCCCTCGCCGGCGAGATCGAGGCCGATATGGTGGTGGTCGGCGGCGGCTGCACAGGGCTTTCGGCCGCCCTGCACGCCGCCGAGAGCGGCGCCTCGGTGGCGCTCCTGGAGGGCGGCAAGGTCGGCTGGGGCGCGTCGGGGCGCAACGGCGGCCAGATCATCCCCGGCCTGCGCAAGGGCGCGTTGGAGCTCGTCAAGGCCTATGGGCCGGGCCGGGCGCGGGCGCTCCTCCATCTGGCCCTGGAAGCCCGGAACCTGGTGGGCGATCTCATCGAACGCCACGCCATCGACTGCGACCTCAAGGCGACCGGGCACCTATTGGCGGCGGTCAGACCCTCCGACCTCGAGGGCATGGAGGAGGAGGCGGAATGCCTGGCGACGGTCATGGGCTATGGCGACGTCGAGGTCCTATCGGCCGCCGAGATCCGCCAAGAGGTGGATAGCGAGTACCACGGCGGGCTGCTGGACCGGCGGGGCGGGCATCTGCATCCGCTGAACTACACCCTGGGCCTGGGAAACGCGGCGCTCG
The DNA here is from genome assembly GCA_013815405.1 of Caulobacteraceae bacterium. GTDB lineage: Bacteria > Pseudomonadota > Alphaproteobacteria > Caulobacterales > Caulobacteraceae > Acaudatibacter. The sequence goes on from JACDGF010000038.1 coordinate 2,939, forward strand.
CGGCGGGCGTGGCGATCTTCGAGCATTCGGTCGCCATCCGTCTGGAAACCGCCGGCGGGGTGCGAGTGGCAACCAACGCGGGAGCGGTGCGCGCCAAACGGGCGGTGCTGGCGGGGGACGCTCTGATGGAAGGGCTGGCGCCGAACGTGGAAGGCCGGATCATGCCGGTGGCCAACTATGTGGTGGCGACCGCGCCGCTCGCCGATCCGCGCGCCTTGATCGCGCGCGACCTCGCCGTCTCCGACAACCGCTTCGTGGTCAACTACTATCGTCTCACCGCCGACGGTCGGCTCCTGTTTGGCGGCGGCGAACGCTACACGCCCGATCCGCCGCGCGACATCGCCGGCTTCGTGCGTCCCTATCTGGAGGGGGTTTTCCCCCGGCTTCGGGGGACGCCGATCGACCACGCCTGGGGCGGCCTGGTGTCGATCACCCGGACCCGCCTGCCGCACGTCGGGCGCCGGGGCGATGTGTTCTTCGCCCACGGGTATTCGGGCATGGGGGCGATCCTTTCGACCTTGGCGGGCAAGCTCCTGGCCGAAGCCATCGCCGGCGAGGACGACCGGTTCGACCTCTTCGCGGATGTGGCCCCGCCGCCCTTCCCGGGCGGCGTCGCCCTGCGCGGCCCGCTGCACGTCCTGGGCATGCTCTGGTACGCCCTGCGCGACCGGCTGTGATCCAAGATGGGCTCTTTGAGGGCGCCTTGACCGCGAGGGGAGCCGGTGGTGCTCTCTCGACCATCTGCGATCGCAGGTGGCGGAGGTGGTGATGCCGAATGATCCAGCTTCGAGTGACGAGGCCCTGGGTATGGGCCGACCGATCGATCGACGGGATTTCCTCAATGGTATCGCGGTCGCGGCCGGCGCCGCGGGCGGCGGCTTCCTGGGCGGGACGAGCGCCTGGGCCGGGGCGACGCCCTGGCCGCAGGATCGACCGGACTATGATCCCCCGACCCTGACCGGGCTTCGAGGCAGCCACGCCGGAAGTTTCGAAGCCGCCCACCGCCTGCGCGACGGCGATTTCTGGGCCGGCCGCGAGGCGCCCCAGGATACCGGCGAGGCCTATGATCTTATCGTGGTGGGCGCGGGCATCAGCGGGCTGTCGGCGGCCCACTTCTACCGGCAGGCCATGCCGAACGCGCGAATCCTCATCCTGGACAACCACGACGACTTCGGAGGCCACGCCAAGCGCAACGAGTTTCACCTGGGCGGCAAGCTGCATCTGCTCAACGGCGGGACCCTGATGATCGACAGCCCACGCCCGTACAGCGCGGTGGCTGGGGGATTGCTGCAGGCGCTGGGCATCGATCCGGTGGCGCTCAGCGCCGCCTGCGACCGCAACCAGCTCTACCCCTCCCTGGGCCTCCAGCACGCGGTGTTCTTCGACAAGGAGACCTTCGGCGCGGATCGCCTCGTCGCTGGAGCGCCGGCGCCCTACTACGGCCAGGGCGGATCCTGGCGGGCGTTCCTGGCCAAGACGCCCCTTTCCCCGGCCGTGCGGGCCGATATAGAGCGCATCGAGATCGGCAAGGTCGACTACATGCCCGGCCTGACCTCGGAGGTGAAGAAGGACCGCCTCTCGCGCATGAGCTATCGCGACTATCTGCTGAAGGTCGCCAAGGTCGATCCGGCCGTCGCCGCCTTCTACCAGACCCACACCCAGGGCGAATGGGGGGTCGGTATCGACGCGGTCTCCGCCCTGGATTGCTGGGGGTTCGCCATGCCGGGCTTCGCGGGCCTGGAACTCGAGGCCGGCCCGGCGCCGCGCATGAGCTACACCCCCGCCGGCTATGTCCAGGGGGGCTCCTACACCTTCCATTTCCCGGACGGCAACGCCACGATCGCCAGATTGCTGGTCCGGGAGCTCGTTCCCGGCGCGGTTCCGGGCCATGATTGCCGCGACGTGGTGACCGCCAAGGTCGACTACGGCCGGCTCGACAGGCCGGAGGGTCCGGTGCGCATCCGCCTCTCCAGCATCTGCGTCCGGGCCCGGAATCTCGGCGACCCCGCCTCGCCGCGCGGTGTGCAGGTCGCCTATGCGCGCGGCGAGGGGGTGTTCATGGTGACCGCCAAGGCCTGCGTGCTCGCCTCCTGGAACATGATGATACCTTATCTGTGCCCGGAGATGCCGCCGGCTCAGAAGGCGGCGCTGCACAAGGTGGTCAAGACCCCTCTGGTTTACACCTCCGTGGCGCTCCGCGACTGGACGGCGTTCCACAAGCTGGGCGTCTCCAGCGTCAGCGCGCCGGGCGGCTATCACACCTCGTTCCGGTTGAACTGGCCGGTCGACATCGGCGACCATGCCGCCGAACGGTCCCCCGACCGCCCGATCCTGGTCCATATGACCCGCACGCCCTGCCACCCCGGCCTGTCCGAGGAAGAGCAGAACCGCGCCGGCCGCGCCGAACTGCTCACGACTCCGTTCGAGACCTTCGAGCGCGAGATCCGCGATCAGCTGGGCCGGACCCTGGCCGGAGGCGGCTTCGATCCGGCCCGGGACATCACCGCGATCACCGTGAACCGCTGGCCGCACGGCTATGCGCCCGAATGGAACGCCCTTTGGCAACCGGTGCTCCCGTTGGAACAGCAGCCCAACGTCATCGGGCGGGCGCGCTTCGGCCACATCGCCATCGCCAACTCCGACGCCGGCGCCGCCGCCTACACCGATTGCGCCATCGACCAGGCCCACCGCGCGGTGGGTGAGCTGCTGGCATTATGACGGCCGGAGGTCCGCCGATGGGGAGGATCTGGGCGCCAAAACACCCTGGCGGGGAGACAGCAAAGGGAGAATATTTCCGAACCGACCACCTGCCGTTCAATGATAGAGCGTCCAGCGGGCTGGGCGCCCGCTTTGCGCCCGTCAGCTCAGTCATAGCCGCACCCAAAGAGGGACCATCATGAAGAGCATCACAACCCTGGCCGGCGCGGCTCTGGCGGCGTTCGGCCTCGGCACTGAAGCGGCGGCGGTTTCGTTCAGCCCCGCGAGCACCGCCTTCACCGCCCGTGGCCCGATCACCCTGACCAAGGCTGGCGTCCAGTTCTCCTGCGCGGGGCTTGTCTCCGGCCGGACGGACGCCACGGGCGTCGGCCACATCTATCGGGCCTCCTTCACCGGAAGCCAGGCGTGCCGGGCGATCACGGCGGCTGGCCTGCCCTGGAGGATGAAGGCGCACACCTTGTCCAGGGCCAACATCTTGGGCGTCACCCTCTCCACGCCCCAGGGCGCCTGCGGCCCCGGGCGGGTGAAGCCCAAGATCACCCACGGCGAATTCCGGTTCAAGGCCGACCCGCTGCCCCCCGACTGCGTCGTCGAGGCAAACCTCTCGACCTCGCCCAAGATTTCGATCGTGCCTTGACCGCTACACGTTCAGCAGCAGGAACTCGCGCTCCCAGGGGCTGATGACGCGCATGAAGGTGGCGAATTCGGCGCGTTTCACGGCGGCGAAGGTGGTCACGAACCCGCGGCCGAAGACCTCCGCCAGTTCCTCAGTCTCCTCGAACAGGCCGACCGCCTCGAGCAGGCCGACCGGCAGGTCGAACTCGTCGCGGCGCGCCAAGCCCGCCACCGGTTCGCCCGGGGTCAGCCTGCGCGTCAGCCCCAGATAGCCGCAGGCCAGGGACGCGGCCATGGCCAGATAGGGGTTGGCGTCGGACGAGGGAACGCGGTTCTCCACCCGCCGGTTGACCGGCGAGGAAGGCGGAATACGAAGGCCGGTGCTGCGGTTGTCATAGCCCCACTGCACGTTCACCGGCGCGGAGGCGCTCTTGACCAGCCGCCGATAGGAATTGACATAGGGCGCCAGCATGCAGGTCACCGTCGGCACATAGCGCTGCTGGCCGGCCAGGAAGTGGAAGAATTCCGGCGTCGGGCGCCCCTCGGGGTCGGTGAAGATGTTCTCGCCGGTCTCGGCCGAGAGCACCGACTGGTGCACATGCATGGCCGAGCCCGGTTCATGGGCGATCGGCTTGGCCATGAAGGTCGCGTAGATGTCGTGGGCCAGCGCCGCCTCGCGGATGGTGCGCTTGAGCAGGAACACCTGGTCCGACAGGTCCAGGGGATCGCCATGGCGAAGGTTGATCTCCATCTGCGCCGCGCCCTCCTCGTGGATGAGGGTGTCGACCTCCAGCTGCTGGGCCTCGGCGAAGGCGTAGATATCCTCGAAGACGGCGTCGAACTCGTTTACCGCCGAGATCGAATATGACCGGCGCCCCGCCTCCGCTCGGCCGGAGCGGCCGATCGGCGGCTCCAGGGGGTAGTCCGGGTCGATGTTGCGCTTGACCAGGTAGAACTCGAGTTCCGGCGCGACCACCGGCGCCCAGCCCTGCTCTCGGTAGAGGTCGACCACCCGGCGCAGAACCTGACGCGGCGCGATCTCCACCGCGCGGCCGTCGTGGTAGAGCGCGTCGTGGATCACCTGGGCGGTGGGGTCCCTGGCCCACGGCACCAGGCACAGGGTGGAGAAGTCCGGGCGCAGCTGGATGTCGCCGTCGGAGGGGTCATAGCGGAACTCGCCGTCCTCCTCGGGATATTCGCCGGAGATGGTCTGCATGAAGATCGAGGAGGGCAGGGCCATGGCCGTGTCATCGAAGAACTTCGACGCCGGCATGATCTTGCCGCGCGCGACGCCGGCGAGGTCGGGCACCAGGCATTCGATCTCGGTGACCTCCCGCGCCGCCGCCCAGGCCCTGGCTTCGGTCACGTTCAGGATAGGACCGGTGGAAAGGGGTTTCTTTTTCTTGGGCATGCACAGGCGGCCCGCGGGCGGGCCGCCGAGGCGTTCCTGTTCCATCGGCTTCGAGATCTCCACCATAGTCGGCCGCCGGTTCGTACGCCACCCCCGCCCCGAAATCATGTGATCACAGTCTTGACGGCCGGGCGGCGGGGTAGGAACCTCAGCGCCAAACCGGGAGGGAGATTTACCATGGCGAAACGATCGGCCCGGGGCCGACCCTGGCTCGCCGGCGTCGCCCTCCTTCCGCTGGCCTGGGGGGCCGCGGCGACCGGCCAGACCGCCCCGGCCGCGCCGTCGAGTTCCGCGCCCAACCCGACCTCGCCCGGGGCGACGGAGGTCGGCGAAATCATCGTCACCGCCACCCGCCAGTCGCAGAACCTCAGCAAGGTGGCGCTGAGCGTCAGCGCCTTCACCGCCGCCAAGATGGACGTGCAGGGAATCAAGTCCTTCGCCGACATCGCCAAGTTCACGCCGGGAGTCACCTTCGACGAGGACAGCCACGACATTTCGATCCGCGGGATCAACTCGACGGCCGGCTCGGGCACCACCGGCATCTATATCGATGACACCCCCATCCAGGCGCGCGCCCTGGGCCTGAACGCCAACAACACCCTGCCGGCGGTCTTCGACCTTGAGCGGGTGGAGGTGCTCCGCGGGCCCCAGGGGACCTTGTTCGGCGCCGGCTCCGAGGGCGGGACGGTGCGCTACATCACCCCCCAGCCTAGCCTGACCCGCTACAGCGGCTATGCGCACAGCGAACTGGCCTTCACCCAGGACGGGGCGCCCAGCGCCGAGTTCGGCGTCGCCGGAGGCGGCCCGATCGTCGAGGACAAGCTCGGCTTCCGCGCCAGCGCCTGGATCCGCCGCGACGGCGGCTGGATCGACCGGGTCGACTATCGGACCGGCGACGTGACCGACGCCGATGCCAACCGGGTCGACACCTATGTCCTGCGCGCCGCCCTCGCCTGGCGGCCGACGCCGAACCTCACCATCACGCCGGGCATCGACTATCAGAAGCGGGACCAGCACAACTACGACAACTACTGGGTGGCGATCTCCGATCCGGGGTCGGGCGTCTACCGCAACGCCACCCCCGACCGCATGGCCGACCCCGACCGCTTCTACCTGCCGACCCTCAAGGTCGAGTATGAACTAGGGAAGGTCCGGTTGATCTCGAATACGTCCTACTACAATCGCCTGGAGCGGGTGAACGGCTATAGTGGTACGATATACAACCTCTCATACTTCCAGCAATTCCTTGCCCCTAAACCGTTCAACAGCCAGTACGGGCGCCCGACTGATCCGCGCGGCAGAGCGTGCGGCCCGTGCGAGCTTCTCTATCCGCTGCTGACCCCGACCGGGCTCAACCTGCCGGGACTCCCCGACTACACGTCCTCGGCCCTGATCACCAACCGCCAGGCGAACTTCACCCAGGAGGTCCGCGTTCAGTCGGCCGATCCCAACGCGCGCCTGACCTGGGTGGCCGGGATCTTTTACGGCCGCAACACCCAGCGGAGCATCGAGGAAATCAGGGATCCCCAACTGCCGCAACTCACCCAGCTGCTGTGGGGGGAGACGGTCAAGCAGGCGTGGGGCGAGGATCTGCTCGCCAACGGCGACGACTACATCAACGACACCACCGGGCACGACCGGCAGACGGCGCTGTTCATCGATGCGACCCTCGGCATTACCGACAAGCTGAAGGTGACCGCCGGCGCCCGCTACGCCTGGACCCATTTCGACTTCGACAACCTCAACGACGGGCCACAGGATCTGCTGCTCAACAAGGGCGTGCCCGCCACCGTCGCCGGTTCCAAGGACGAGAAACCCTTCACCCCCAAGCTCGGCGTCTCCTATCAGATCACCGGCGACGACCTCGTCTACGCCACCGTGGCCAAGGGCTACCGCATCGGCGGCGCGACGCCGCCGCTGCCCGCCGCCGCCTGCGGGGAGGGTTTTCCCACCTCCTACAATTCCGACAGCGTGTGGAGCTATGAGGTCGGCTCCAAGGACCGGTTCTTCGACCGCAAGCTCCAGGTCGCCGCCAGCGCCTTCTACATCCAATGGAAGAACATCCAGCAGGCCTTCTACGTGCCCGCCTGCGGCATCCAGTTCACCACCAACGCCGGCGACGCGGTCTCCAAGGGCTTCGACGTCCAGGCCCAATGGCAGGTCACCCGCGGCCTCGACCTGGAGATGAGCGCCGGCTACACCGACGCCAAGTTCACCACCGATTCCCTGGACGCCGCCGGCGACGTGCTCAACCTCGAGGGCGACGCCCTCGACGTCGCCCCCTGGTCGGTGACCCTGGCGGCGCAATACGTTTTCCCGGCGCTGGGCCACGAGGCCTTCGCCCGGGTCGACTATGAGTTCAACAGCCGCCGCACCGCGCCGATCCCCAACGAGGATCCCCGCAGCGCCTTCTTCGATCCGGGCCTGATCGCCGATCCGCCCACCCACATCGTCTCGGCCCGGGCCGGGATCAATCTGGGCAAAGTGGACGTGGCCCTCTACGTCAACAATCTCCTGAACGCCCATCCGCAGCTCAATCTGCAGCACCAGGATCAGGACACCACCCTCTTCGAGGCCCAGACCCTCCGCCCCCGGACGGTCGGGATCTCCGCCTCATTCCGCTACTAGGGCCCGCGAGATGGAGACCGCCCCGGCGGCGCGCGGCGCCAATTCCCTCGAAGCCTTCTGGATGGGCTTCACCTCCAACCGCGCGTTCAAGCAGCACCCGCGCCTGCTCGCCACGGCGCGGGACATGCACTATTTCACACCAGACGGCCGCGCGATCCTGGACGGGACAGCCGGGCTTTGGTGCGTCAACGCCGGTCATGGCCGCCGCAAGATCATCGAGGCGATCACCCGCCAGGCCGCCGA
>JACDGF010000493.1 GCA_013815405.1 Caulobacteraceae bacterium
GGCGGCGGCGCGGCCCGCCCGGGCCAGGGTCGTGGCGATCGCCTCGCGAGTCGCGCGCCAAACCCGCGCCGCGTTCTGTTCCACCCATCCGGGCCGGGGCGAGCGGGAGGTCAGGGGGGCCGAGGCCATGGCGGCCAGCGCGCCACCGGGCGTGAAGATGGCGGCGCGCGTGGTGGTGGTGCCGACATCGATCGCCAGGATCAGTTCAGGCATCGGGGAGCAGCACCCCGGGGTTCATGATTCCGGCCGGGTCGAGCGCATGCTTGAGCCGGCGCAGCAGGGCGACGCCGCCGGCGCTCAGCTCCCGCTCCAGCCAGGCGCGGCGTACGCGCCCGATTCCGTGGTGGTGGGCGAGCCCGCCGCCGTGGCGATCGGTGGCCTCCATGATCCCGCGCCAGCCATCCAGGTAGATCGCCTCCATGGCGCCAGGCTCGTCCGTCTGGACGGCGAAGGTGAAATAGAGGTTCAGCCCGCCGCGATAGGCGTGGGAACTGTGGGCCGAGCCGGCCAGGCAGCCGGGGATAGCCTTCAAGGCCGCCGTCGCGTCGTCATAGATCGCCCCGATGGCGCCCCAGCCGGCGGAGACCTCGACCGTGTCCAGAACGATGCCGCGCTGGAGGAACATCTCCCAGCTCGGCACATGGTTGCGCTGCTCCAGCCAGTGGTCGACGATGTCGGGCGGCGCGGCGGGAATGTTCATCTTCGCGGCGAGTTCCCCGACGGCGGCGGTTTCGGCGGCGACCACGGCGGCGGGGCCTTCGTGGACCATCAGGATCAGGCAGGCGGTCGCCCGGGCGTCCAGCCGCAGGCTCTCGCGCTCGTCGTACTGGCGCACCACCGGCGGGCGCCAACCGGACTGGATGATCTCGCGCTGGAATTCGAAGCCGGCGCGCATGCCGCCGGCTTGGAAGGCCGAGACCGTCCGGGTTTCGGGCGCCCGTCGCAGGGAGAAGGTGACGCCGGTGATAACGCCCAGGGTCCCCTCGCTCCCCAGCATCAGGTGGCGCAGGTCCGGCCCGGCGGACGCCCGCGGCCCTTTGCCCAGGATGACGAGTTCGCCGTTCGGCAGCACCGCCTCGATCGTGTGGACGATATCCTCGATATTGCCGTAAGCCGTGGAGAACTGGCCCGACGCGCGGGTGGCGACCCAGCCGCCGACGCTGCTCACTCCCACCGATTGCGGCCAATGGCCGATGGTCAGGCCCTCCTCGGCCACCGCCTGTTCGGCCTCGAGCCCGTTCTTGCCCGCATCGAAGCTGGCCTGCAGATTGACCGGATCGACGAAGCGCGTGCGATTCATCGACCCCATGTCCAGCACGATGGCGTCCGGCCGCGCGACCACCCCGCCGACCACCCCGCTGCCCAGGCCGAACGGGATCACCGGAACCCCGGCCGCGCTGGCGAAGCGCAAGGTCGCCTGGACATCCTCCACCCCGCCCGGCCGCACCACGCAGGCCGGCGAGGGCGCCGACGCGCCGAGGTGGTCGCGCACATGGCTTAACATCCAATAGTCGTGGCGACGAGCCGCGAGGGAAGCGGCGTCGGTCAGCACCGTCCCTTCGCCCAGAACCCGGGCGAGGGTCTCGGGCATGGATCGCGTCATCGGGGGGATGCCGTGCCTTTGGCGGCCTGTTCCCGAACGACCTCGTCCCCCGCGACAGGTGATTTGTCGCGGCCGGCGCGCTCGAGGATGGCCAGCGCGGCCGGCACATCCGCCCGGGCGGCCCGCGCGGCGGAATAATCCTCCGTGCGCAGGGCCGACAGTTTCTCGGCCACCGCCACATTGATCAGCTGATCGAGCGCCACGCCTTCGGCCTCCGCCAGCCTGCGCGCCTCATCGAACAGAGAGGGTTGCAGCCGCGGCGCGAAATTGCTCTTCCTCATGACTTTGTCTCCAGTCGCTGCGACGCGGCATTTATCTGATGTGCCAAGTAGGCGCTCCTTCAATTAGGGCGCGGAGCGTATAGAGGTGGCCGATAAGCTCCCGCTCCAGGTCACTGGGCATCTGAACGCGATCCCAAACGAAATGTAAGATATCATTCCCCAGCCACTGAAGTTTAGTAATTGCTCAGCCCCCTGGTGCGGCCGGCCATTTGGCGGTTTGACACCGGAATCTCGTATGTGATTCAAACTTGGGGTGGAGCGTGAAGTCATTGATTCGCTTGACCGAGAGGGTCTTGTTCGCCT